>CBDUEF010000001.1:0-25094 GCA_965366095.1 uncultured Cypionkella sp.
ATCGGAACCGGGTTGCTGGTGGTCAACATCACCTTGTCGGCGGTGGCGGCGATGGTCCTGGAGGTGATCTTTCAGCGCAGCCATGGCTGGCTGTTGCGCGAACCGCACCGGCCCAAACTGGTGCTGTTGCTGGCGGGCGTGTCGCTTTGGGTGTTGGGGGTGGTGACGGCGGGAGTCTGGATCTGGGCTGTCGCCTATTACTGTCTGGGCGTGTTTCAGACGCTGGAAGAGGCGGTTTATTTCTCGCTGGTGGCCTATACGACTTTGGGGTTTGGTGACGTGCTGTTGCAGCATCAGTGGCGGTTGCTGGCCGGGATGGAGGCGGCCAACGGCTTTTTGAATTTCGGGATGCTGACCGCGCTTTTGGTGGAAACCTTGCGGACGGCGCGGTTGGGGCAGGCCGAGCATCGTCGCAAGCGCGGCTAGGCCAAGAGCGCTTGTCGACGCAGCAAAAAGCTGCGGGCATCGGCGGCGTCAAGGCGCGGGAAAAAGCTGTTTTCAGGAAAGCTTGTGGCCCCATCGATCACGCTGGGGCAATGCAACAGCAGGCCAGAATTGGCATAGACCACCTCTTCATCGGCGAACATCGGGATCAGCACTTCCATCGCCTTGGGGTGGTAATACCGATGCACGCCCGCCATGCCTATCAAGGCGCGTGCGGCCAGCAAGGCAAAGGGTGCGCCGCCAAGGCTGGGGTCGTTCAGCGTATCCAAAAGCAGGTGTTGGCCAGGCAGCAAAAGCAGGTCAGAGCAGGTATCAAGGCTGCCGCCGGGCACATGCACCAGCGCGGTTTCGGCCTCGGGCGACAGGATGCGGCGATCCAGCCGCAGGATTTTGGCAAGCCCGCCGTCAAGGGTTTGCACGCGGTCGCCAGCTGTCAGGGTTTCAATTTTGCGCCAGCCTTGGGCCGTTTCCAACAGCGTGCCCGCGGTGATGCCTGTGGTGACAGGGGCCAGCAGGCTGGGGGTGCGCGCAATGGCAGTTGCGCGGGAGGTGCGGGTGAAATCTTTCATAAACATGGGCTTATCCTTTGGTTGAAACGGGCTGTTAAGGTCTGTGGCGGTTTTGCTCGCCCTGTGCCCAATCAGCACCCAGATTTCGCCATTTTTTCGACAAGCCTGCGGCGGTGGTTTGTCATTGGCTCGCGCGGCGAAACAATGCCCATCGAAAAGGGCGGGATGACCCTGAAAGATCAGCGGATTAGATGTTTGTTAAGCAACAATCTCGCGGAGGGCTCAGGCGATTCGCCGTTTTTGCCCAAGAATCAGCACACCACAGATCACGATGATGGCGCTGCCGATGAAGGTGGCGGCATCGGGTCGCTCGTGGAACAACACAACGCCTACGACCATCGCAAAAAGCAGCCGGGTGTAGCGGAAGGGGGTGACCACCGCCACCTCGCCGTTGCGCATGGCATTGGTCAGGGCGGCGTAAGAGCAAGTGCCGAAAGCCGTAGCCCCGGCAACCATGGCAAGTCCGGTGAGATCGGGCCATTTCGCACCACGAGACACCAGCAGGATCACCACGCCCGCAAGGGCCAGCACCAGAAACCCGGCCACGCCAAGCTGCGCGTTCGTCAGCGCCGGGGGCGCGGCGCGGGTGGCCAGATCGCGCCCGGCAAAGCCCAGCATCCCGGCCAGCGCCAGCAGCGCCAAAGCGTCAAAGCCATGCAGGCCGGGCCGGATGATCACCAACACGCCGACGAACCCCAGGGCGATCAAAAGCCAGCGCCATGGGCTGACCTTTTCTTGAAACAGCCACGCCGCCCCCAAAACCACGACCAGCGGCGTTGCCTGCAAGATTGCCGAAGCGGTGGAAATCGGGGTGAGGGCGATGGCAAGGGCGTAAAAGAGCCGACCGTTCACTTCCAGCACCGAGCGCATGACCATGGTGCGCGACAAAAGCGCGGGCGGAAAGGCCTGTTCACCACGCCGGATGGCAACCGAAGCAAAGATCAGAGCCCCGGCGAGACCCATCATCACCAAAACCTGGCCGATGGGCAGATGGCCGGCGGCGAATTTCAAAAACGCATCCTCGACGGCGAAACCCGCCATGGCGCCGGTCATCCATAGGCTGCCGGCCAGGTTGCCACTCGCGTCACGCGCCATGATGGCCGCAGGTGTTGAATGTGAAGGTCATGTCTGGGGCTACCGTGTCTGGGGCTACCGTTTTTCGAATGCTCGGCTGTGTTTGGCATGGGCTGCGGGCGGGTGCCATCGAAATTGCGCAGGACCGAAGGCGATCAGCCATCCCGCTCGGCCAATGCCCAATCGATAAAAGCCTTAACGGTCTTTTCAGTGCGGCGATTGCGGGCTGTGGTGGAGATAAGGAAATAATCTGATCCGACAGGATGGGTGTGATCGAAAAGCTGGATCAGGCTACCCGAATCGATATCAGGGCCGACCATCGCCAACGGGCAGAGAGCCACGCCCTGGCCAGACAGCGCCGCCGCGCGGAGCAGGTTGAAATCCTCGAAAATCGGGCCGACGAGGGCAGGCTGTGGTGAATGTCCCATCTGACGCAGCCAATCTTCCCACCCCTGATGCCCCCCGTCATGCAAAAGGCCAAGCCCGATGATCTCGGCTGCGGTTTGGGGGGGGGCTGTGGTTTTTTGCAACAGGGTTGGGCTACAGACGGGAGCACTGTCGCCTTTCAGGAAGAACTGGCTGGTGACGCCGGGCAGCTGCGGGGGCTGTGGCGCAAAGACAAAAGCCAGGTCGATGTCTTTGAAATTGATGTCGCGCCCGTGCATTGCATAGAGGATCCTTGTTTCGATTTCCGGAAAGGCGGCGCGAAAGCCACTAAGCCTTGGGATCAGCCAGCACATGGCAACCGATGGAATGGCAGCGATAACAAGCGCCTGCGAGGTGGTACCATCCCGCAACCGGGTGCAGACTGCCTCAATCTCGGACAGCGACAGCGACAGTGCGCGGCCAAGGTCTGCACCATGCGGTAACAGCCGCGCACGGTTGCCTTCGCGTTCAAACAGCGGTGTGCCGAGCCAATCCTCGAAATGGCGGACCTGATGGCTGATGGCCGATTGGGTGACGAAAAGCGCATCTGCGGCGGCCTTGAACGAGCCAAGCCGGGCAACGGCTTCGAACGCGCGCAGGGCATTGAGCGGGGGCGTGGACATATCAAGTCCTTAGGATGAGATTTTCTAATACTAAGCCTGAAAGAACATCTTTTGACAAGCCATGGTTTCGAGGGCTTTGCTGGCGTGGAATTGGCCAGCCCTTAACCACAACAGATGGAGGATTTTATGGAACGCGAACGCTTTCAAAACTATGTCGACAACGGCCACAAAGCCGAGCCGACTTTCTCGGATGCCGAGATGCAGCGGCGTCTGGATGCGATCCGCGGCCATATGGCCAAGGAAGGAATCGATGCAGCGCTGTTCTCCAGCTATCATTGCATCAACTATTATGCCGATTTCCTGTTTTGCTATTTTGGCCGCCGTTACGGCTTTTTGGTCGATCACAACATCGCCACGTCGATCAGCGCGGGCATTGATGGTGGCCAGCCTTGGCGCCGGACCTTTGGCGGCAAGAACCTGACCTATACCGACTGGCAGAAAGACAATTATTTTCATGCCATTCGCAGCCTGACCGGCGGCGTCAAGCGGTTGGGCATCGAGTTTGACCATATCAACATCGACACGCTGAACCTGCTGAAATCGGAATTCCCCAACATGGAATTCGTCGATATCGCAGCGGCGTCGATGCGCTTGCGGATGATCAAATCGGGCGAGGAAATCGCGCATATCACCAAGATGACCCGGATCGCCGATATCGGTGGCGCGGCTTGCGTCGAGGCGATTGCCGTGGGCGTTCCCGAGCATGAGGTGGCGCTGCATTCCACCGCGACCATGGTGCGCGAGATTGCCAAGGTCTGGCCCGCAGGCGAGTTGCTGGACACCTGGACCTGGTTCCAGTCGGGCATCAACACCGATGGCGCGCACAACCCAGTGACCAGCCGCAAGATCGAAAAGGGCGATATCCTGTCGCTAAACTGCTTCCCGATGGTGGCCGGTTACTACGTGGCGCTGGAGCGGACGCTGTTCTCGGAAGAGGCCTCGGACGAGCATATCCGCCTGTGGAACATCAACTGCGCTGTGCATGATCGCGGCAAGGAATTGCTGGTGCCAGGCGCCAAGTGCAGCGACATCGCCAAGGAATTGAACGAGATGTATGCGGCCGAAAATCTGCTGCAATACCGCAGCTTTGGCTATGGCCACTCGTTCGGCGTGCTGTGCCATTACTATGGCCGTGAAGCTGGTCTGGAACTGCGCGAAGATTGCGATACGGTTCTGGAAGAGGGCATGGTTGTGTCGATGGAGCCGATGATCACGGTTCCGAACCACCTGCCGGGCGCTGGCGGCTACCGCGAGCATGACATTCTGGTCATCACCAAAGACAACAACAAGGGCAACACCAACATCACCGGTTTCGCCTATGGTCCCGAGCATCTGATCGTCAAGAACTGATCTCAGGCTGTCTTACCCTGCTCACCCCCGGTGCCAAAGCGCCGGGGGTGTTGCGTTTCTAGGGGGCTTGTGGCTGCCACGCTCTGACAAATGAAACGCCTGCCCCGCAATGATACGGGACAGGCGTTTGATGTCGGTGTAGGATGCAAGGATTGATCCGGCGGCAATGCGCCGGAGTATGGTAAATCGTTAGCCGAATTCGGCGCGCAGGGCCCCGATAATGCCAGTGGTGCAAACGTCGAGCAGAATCTCGCCCTTTTCAGCCGAGGCCTCTTTGGGCGAGGACAGCGTGCCGGAAATTGGTGTCCATTCCGGTTTGACGGGATAGACATCATAGGGCGGGAAACTGGCCGGGGTCACATCAAGGGCGCGGTCAAGGTGGACAAGGTGGGGATGAAGCGCCAGCATCAACGAGGTTTCAAGAACGCCGCCATGTTCCAGATCCCAACCGGGGAAGCCGTTGGGATAAAGCTGGGCGATGGTGGGTTTGGTGACGAAATCCCAATAGGACAGCACCACGATTTTCATATCGGTAACGCCGCCCCATTTCAACTCGCGCAGGGCCAGATCAATGCCCTCGACGATGAACCAGGAATTTTCGAAATGCCCATTCACAAGGCAGATTTGGCGCACACCGTGACGGGCGAATTCCTTGATCACATCGCGCAGGGCAGCAACCAGAGTGGCCCCATCCAGCGAAGTGGTGCCGGGCAGGTGATTGCCGCCACCAGATTTCTGATGCGATTTATAGCCATAGGTGAAGGGTGGCGCGACCAGCCCACCCACCGCAAGCGCGGCACGCCGGGCGAATTCCGTGGGCAGCAACACGTCGACATGCAACGGCATGTGATGCCCGTGCTGCTCCATCGAGCCGATGGGGATGAGAATCGGGGTCTTGCCCCCTTTGACGGCACGGTCGTAATCGGGCCAGGTGAGTTCAGAGGCGAAGGCAGTGGAAAAGGTCATGGCGAGCCTTGGGTAAAAAGGGTATTTAGGGCAAGCCTAAGGCGTTCGGCGCCCACAACAAAAATAGATAGTCGAAATGCAAGGATAGGGGGGGCAAATCCATGGCGGGGATAACCAATCTACCGACGGACCTTTTGCGCACCTTTGTCACGGTGGTTGAACTGGGTGGCCATTCGCGCGCGGGGGCGGTTCTGGGCCGCAGCCAACCCGCGATTTCGCTGCAAATCCAAAGGTTAGAGGAATTGGTGCGCGCGCCGCTGCTCTCGCAAGAGGGGCGGGTGATCTTGCCCACTCCGGCGGGTGAGGCGCTGCTCAGCTATGCGCGCGAGATGTTGCGGATCAATGACGAGGCGGTGACTTATTTTCACCGCTCGGGCAAGACAGGTGTGCTGCGCATTGGCCTGCCCACCGATTATGCGGTGGCGTTTTTGCAAAAGACCCTGACCGCGTTTTTAGGCGAACACAGCGATGTCGAGATCGAATTGCACTGCGATCTCAGCCGGGAGTTGCATCAGCATTTGCGATCTGATGATTTGGATGTGATTGTGGCGATGATGCCAACGGCGCGCATGCCCTATTTGTCGCGCGCCTGGATCGAACAGCCGTTCTGGGCGGCGGCCGAAGGCTATGTGCCGGTGCCGCATCGCCCGGTGCCTTTGGGCGCGCATCCCGAGGGCTGTGAATATCGCTCGCGCATGGTGCAGGCCTTGGATGCGGTTGAGCGCCGTTGGCGGGTTGTCTACACTGGCCCCGGCATCAACGGCTTGCAAAGCGCTGTTTTGAATGGGATTTGTGTAACGGCCTTGACTAATGCGACCATCCTGCCGGGGATGCGCATCTTGACCGAGGCCGAGGGATTCCCGGCGCTTGAAGAAATGCGGGTCGGGCTGTTTTACAAACAATCACGGCTGTCGCCGGCGGGGACGAAACTGGTCAGCGATCTGGTTGCGGGGCTGGACAGTGTGGGATCAGGCGTGACCCCGGTGCCGAAGTAGCGGCCGGGCATAACCGGCGCAAATCCGAGGATAATAAGAACAGATTTTGTTTGAGCGGACCGTTCCCTTAGCGTCACTGCATAAGAATAAACACCAACGAAGGGAGTCTAGAATGTCTTTGACCACCAAAGTGCCGTTTGGCTTTACCCGCCGCGCCTTGCTCACCACGGGCGCTGCTGCGCTTGCCATGCCGATGCTGTCACGCCGGGCTTTTGCGGCTGATCCGACCGAGCTGAACATGTTGGCCTGGTATGGCCATGCCGAGCCTGATGTCGTGGCCGAGTTCGAGGCCGAGAACAACGTCAAGTTCGTGCCGAAATACTATACCGGCGGCGACAATATGCTGGGCCTGATCTCGCAATCTCCTCCCGGCACTTTCGACGTGATCTTGTCGGATGCCGAATATGTGCAGCAATTGAATGCAGCGGGCTATATCGAGCAACTTGATCCCAAAGACTATGCCTTTGATGAATTCTTCCCCGAGTTCCAGAATTTCCCCGGCCATTGGAAAGACGGCGCGCTGTTCTCAGTCATCACTCGCTTTGGTTTTCTGGGTGTGGCCTACAACACGGATGCGTTCACCGAAGCCGAAGCCTCGACCTATAATGTCTATTGGGACGAGCGGGCAAAGGGCAAGTTGGGCCATTTCGACTGGCACCTGCCAAATCTGGGGCAGATTGGCCTCTTGAACGGCAACAAAGTGCCCTACGATCTGGACGAAGCGGCCTGGACCGCGGTGAAGGAAAAGACCATGTCCTTGCGTCCGCAAGTGGGCGGCTTCTTCGATTACGGCGGCACCTTCTCGTCGCTGGATGACGGCCAGATGCTGTTGTTCGCCGGAATCGGTGACTGGATCACCGGCACGTTGGAGAAGAACGGCGCCAAAGTGCGCTCGGTTGTTCCAGAAGAGGGTGGCTTGCAGTGGACCGAGTCTTTCTCGATCGGCAAGGGCTCAACCAAGCAGGATCTGGCCAAGAAGTGGATCCAATACATCACTTCGGCCAAAGGTCAGGCGAAATCGGCGCAAATGGCGGCCTATCCGGCAATGGTTCCAAACCAAAAGGGCTGGGAAGAGCTGAACAAAGAGAATCCGGCAGAGGCGAAACGTCAGAACATGGTTGTGGGGCAGACCAATGCGATGGACATGATCCGCACCGGCAAGATCCAATATCGCCAACTGCCGATCCAACAGAGCCTTGAGGACTGGAACGATTTCTGGTCGGAATACAAAGGCGCTTGATCGGCGTTCGGCCAGCGGACACTCCCCCGCTGGCCGGCTTTCCTGAACATTCGGAGACTGTCCGCTGATGCGACCCAAGGTAACCCTTTACGGCCTGACCTTTTCGCTGCCGCTGCTGATCTGGCAGCTGCTGTTTTTTGTGTTTCCACTGGTGTTTCTGGTCGCCCTGAGCTTCTGGACAGTGAAAAATTTTCGCATGGAAGCGGCGTTTGACAGTATCAACTGGGTGACGATGTATGGCCGCAAGATATTCTGGCAGGCCTATGGCACCACCTTTGCACTGGCGAGTGCGGCGGCGGTGATCACCAGTGTGCTGGCCTTTCCGTGTTCTTATGCCATCGCGTTCAAGCTGTCGCCCACAGCGCGGCGCTGGGCGGTGTTCTTGATGGTGATCCCGTTTTTCACCAGCTATCTGGTGCGGGTCTATTCCTGGCAGATTTTTCTGTCGGATGCCGGGATCATCAATGTGGTGCTGGGCTGGATCGGCCTTGGCCCTTACGGCTTGCTGAACACCTATGGCGCGACGATGATCGGTTATCTGACGCTTAGCCTGCCGCTGGTGGTGCTGTTGCAACTTTTCAGCTTGGTGTTCATCGACCGCACCCTGATCGAGGCCGCGCATAACCTGCGTTGCGGTCGGTTGCGCACGGTGTTCGAGGTGGTGATCCCCTCGGCGCGGGTTGGACTGGTGATAGCGGCGCTGTTTTGTTTCATCCTCAGCTTTGGTGATTTTGTCAGCCCGATCTATCTGGGCGGCGGCGATCCGACGACGCTGTCGATCCTGATCACCGACACCACGAAATCGGGCCAGCAATGGCCAAGGGCGGCGGTGATTGCGCTGACGATGATTGCCACGCTGCTGGCCGTGGCCTTTGTCGCGGTGAAATTCGCGTACAAGGGGCGCAGCAAATGAGTGATGCAAATTCCGCCAACCGCAGCCCCGCGATCACTTTTGCGCTGCGGGCCTATGTGGTGCTGACCTATCTGTTCATCTTTGCGCCGATTGCCGCAAGTTTCGTGTTTTCCTTTAACGCCGACCGCTTTCCGTCGATCCCGCTAGGGGGATTTTCGCTGGAATGGTATCGCGCGGTGGCCTCTGATCCGCTGGTTTGGGAGGGGTTGCGCAATACGCTGGTGGTGGGTGTGGCGGTTGGCCTGATCTCGACTTTCCTGGGGTTTGGTGCGGCCTATACCGATTACCGCTACAAGTTCTTCGGCAAGCAGGTTTATCTGGCGATGGCGTTGTTGCCGCCGACGATTCCGGTGATCATCCTGGGCCTTGCGATGCTGGCCTATCTGTCGCGGATCAATCTGTCGGGCAATGCGCTGTCGGTGATCATCGCGCATGTGGTGATCTGCGCGCCCTTTGCCATGGCGATCATAAGGCTGCGGCTGTCGCAGATGGACCCGTCACTTGAAGCGGCGGCGTGGAACCTTGGGGCTTCGGAATGGACGGCGATGCGCTATGTCATCGTGCCTTTTGCGCTGCCCGCGATTTTTGGCGCGCTGTTCATCACGATGGCGGTGTCGTTTGATGAATTTGCCGTGGCCTGGTTTGTGTCGGGCCTGAATGAGACCCTGCCCGTCAAGGTGCTGGGGTTCTTGCAGGGCCAAGTCAGCCCGCGGATCAATGCCATCGGAACTTTTGTCTTTATCGCATCCATGACGCTGGTGATTCTGGCGCAGATATTGCTGTCGGGCCGCGATGCCCAGGCACGCCCCAGCGACGAATAGGAGAAAATTATGCAACGCGAAACGCTGGTGTCCTTTGAGGGCGTGGTGAAACGGTTTGGCGCTTTTGTCGCCGTGCAGAAGATGGATTTCGAGATCGGCAAGGGCGAGTTTTTGGCGATCATGGGATCAAGCGGTTGTGGCAAGACCACCACGCTGCGGATGCTGGCCGGGTTGGAAGACCCGAGCGAGGGCGTCATCCGCCTATCGGGCAAACCGATCAACCATCTGCCGACATGGAGCCGTGACACGCCGATGGTGTGGCAAAGTCTGGCGCTGTTCCCGTTTCTGAACGTGATCGAGAATGTCGAATTTGCGTTGAAGATGCGCGGGACGGGCAAGGCCGAGCGGCGTAAGAAGGCCGAGGAATGGCTGGACCGGATGCAGATTTCCGAATTCGCCGGACGCAATATCGCCCAGCTTTCGGGCGGGCAGCGCCAGCGGGTGGCATTGGCACGGTCTTTGGTGGTCGAGCCAGAGATTCTGCTGCTGGACGAACCTTTGTCGGCGCTGGATGCTGCGCTCAAGGTGCGGATGCAATCGGTGTTGAAAACCCTGCAACGCGAAACCGGCATCACCTTTGTCTATGTCACCCACAGCCAGTCCGAGGCGTTTTCGATGGCGGATCGGGTGGTGATCATGAGCAAGGGCGTGATCGAGCAGATCGGCACACCACAAGAGATTTACCGCAGCCCGCGCAGCCGGTTTGTGGCGAATTTTCTGGGCTCGTCGAATATCTTTTCGGGCAAGGTCACGCAAAGCGATGCCGATCTGGTCGAGGTTGAAGGGCCAAGCGGCAAGATCCGGCTGGCCAGCGCTGGTTTGACCACGCGGCCCCTGCGCGGCGAAGCCGCAACGGTGACGGTGCTGGACACCAAGACCCATCTCAGCCTGGCGCGGCCCGCTGGCGATGCCAATGTGGTGCAGGCCAAGATGATCGGCGAAGAGTTTGTTGGGGCAACGGCCACGATCTATCTGGAAACTGCGCAAGGGCAGGAATTGCGGGTGCAAAAGGGCCATGATGAATTGGCAGACCTGCCGCTCAGCATCGGGCAAGAGCTGTTTGTGTCATGGGCACAAAACGACGGGCATCTGGTGGCCGAGGCGTAAATCGCCCCGGCTTTACAGAACGCCAGCGTGTTGCATGGCGGCTTTGATCCGGGCCTTGGTCGGCTCGGTCAGGCCCACCAGTGGCAAGCGGACCTCTTCGGCGCACAGTCCTAGCAGCGAGAGGCCATATTTCGCACCAACCAGTCCCGGCTCGATGAAGATCGCCTCGTGCAGCGGCATCAGGCGGTCTTGCAGGGCAAGCGCCTTGGTATAATCGCCCGCCAAGGTGGCCGCCTGAAACTCGGCGCAAAGGCGCGGGGCGATGTTGGCGGTGACCGAAATGCAGCCGGTGCCGCCATGGGCGTTGAAGCCCAAAGCCGTGGCATCCTCGCCCGAAAGCTGGATGAAATCGGTGCCACAGGTGGCGCGCTGCTGGCTGACACGCTCGATCTTGCCGGTGGCGTCTTTCACCCCGATGATCCGGGGCAGCTTGGCCAGTTGGCCCATGGTGTCGGGCGACATATCCACCACCGAGCGGCCGGGGATGTTGTAGATGATGATCGGCAGGGCGCAGCAATCATGCAGCGCCGTGTAATGTGCAATCAGCCCGGCCTGCGTGGGTTTGTTGTAATAGGGCGTGACCACCAGCGCGGCCGCAGCCCCCACTTTTTCGGCGTGGCGGATCAGGCTGATGCCCTCAACGGTGTTGTTGGAACCTGCGCCCGCGATCACCGGCACCCGGCCAGCGGCGGTTTCCACCACCACTTCGATCACCTTTTGATGCTCGGCATGGGTAAGCGTCGGGCTCTCGCCCGTGGTGCCAACAGGAACCAGCCCGGTTGAGCCTTGCTCAATATGCCATTCAACCAGTTTCTTCAGCGTCACCAGATCAAGTTCGCCGTTCTTGAACGGCGTTACCAAGGCGGGAATGGACCCTTTGATCATGGCGCGTCTCCTGATGGATGGGGGGCGGTGAGTCGCCCCATGGCTCGGTTGGCCCTGATTAGCGATGGGGAGGCGATTTGCCAAGGCTGGGCGGTGGATTGCTGGGAATTGGCGACAATAACGGCCTTGTGGCTTGTGAGGCGGGCGGGGTTCGGGCAGAATTGGCGCATGAGCAGAGCAAAAACGATCGCAGAAGCGGCGCTTCTTTCCCTATGTTTGAACATCGTGCCCATGGCTGCGGTGTTGGGCTTGGCACCTAGGGTCGCCGTGGCAGACGAGGCGCAATCTTTGACGCGGGCCTTGGCGGCTGCCGAGGCCAAGGATTGGCCCACCGCTTTGGCCGAGGCGCAGGGAGCGGGGCAGATCGGTGGTGATGTGATCCGCTGGCAATGGCTGCGCGACGGTCAGGGCAATCTGGGCGATTACGAGGAGTTCATCGCGCGCCGTGCCGATTGGCCGGGGCTGCAACTGTTGCGCGAAAAGGGCGAGGTTGCGGTGGCGCGCTCGACCGATCCCGCGCGGATCGTGGCCTATTTCGCCAAGGACAAGCCGCGCACTGGCTTGGGGGCGGTCACCTTGGTTGGTGCATTGAAAGCGCTGGGCCGTGAGAGTGATGCCGAGGCCGAAGCTTTTCGGGCGTGGGCGGGATTGAAATTTACCGCCGAGGATCAGACCGCCCTGCTGGCTCTGGAGGGCGCTGCGTTGAAAACCGCGCATGAGGTGCGGCTGGATCGCCTGCTTTGGGCCGGAGGGCGGCGCGATGAGGTGACGCGGATGCTGCCCTTGGTTGGCCCGGATTGGCGCGCCTTGGCCGAGGCGCGGATTGCGCTGGATACCGATGCGCCAGATGTGAGCGCCAAAGTCAAGGCGGTGCCCAAGGCTTTGGCCAAGGATGCGGGTCTTGCCTATGGCCGCTTTGTTTGGCGCATGCGCAAAGACCTCTATCCAGATTCGATGACAATGATCATAGAGCGCAGCGGGTCGGCGGCGAGCTTGGGCGATCCGGCAGCTTGGGCGGATCGGCGGGCGCTGCTGGCGCGCTATCTGATGCGGACGGGTGATCCGAAGGATGCCTATAAGGTGGCGGCGGGGCATCATCTGAAACCGGGGGCGGATTACGTCGATCTTGAGTTTCTGTCGGGCTTTATCGCGCTGCGCAAGCTGAACGATCCGGCCACCGCGATAAAGCATTTTGGCCATATGAAAGAGGCGGTCGAGACGCCGATTTCGCTGGCGCGGGCGCATTATTGGATGGGCCGCGCGTTGGAGGCCCAAGGCGATGCAGGTGGGGCTAAGGCCGAGTTCCAAAAGGCAGCGCGCTATCAGACGGCGTTTTACGGGTTGATGGCCGCGGAAAAGCTGGGGCTGAATTTGGACTCTGCCTTGATTTCGGACGCGCGCCCCAAAGGGCGCTGGCAGGATCAGCCTTGGGCGAAATCCTCGGTCTTGCAGGCGGCGCGGGTGCTGTTGAAAGCCGGCGATCTGGCGCAGGCCAAGCGGTTTGTGCTGCATTTGGCCGAAGGATTGGATGGCAACGGCATTGCGCTGTTGTCGGAAATGGCGCTGGAGATCAACCAGCCGCATATCGCGGTGCTGGTCGGCAAAGCGGCGGCAGAGCGCGGGATCATCCTGACGCGGGCCTATTATCCGGTGCCTGCGATGGTGCCCGATGGTTTGGCGGTCAGCCGGGCGCTGGCGCTGGCGATTGCACGACGCGAAAGCGAATTTGACCCCAAGGCGCAAAGCCATGCCGGGGCGCGCGGGTTGATGCAATTGATGCCCGAGACGGCCGAGAGGATGTCGTCCGCGCTGGGCCTGCCTTATAGTTTGGCCAGTCTTACCGCCGATCCCCCCTATAATGTGCGGGTGGGGTCGGAGTATCTGGCAAAGATGGCCGAAAACTTTGGGCCCTCGGTGGCCTTGATTGCCTCGGGTTACAACGCCGGGCCGAATCGGCCAAAGCGCTGGATTGCCGAGTTTGGCGATCCAAGGTCTGCCGATGTTGATGTGGTGGATTGGGTGGAAACCATCCCCTTTGGCGAAACCCGCACCTATGTGATGCGGGTGGCCGAGGGTGTGGTGATCTACCGCGCCAAGCTGCGCGGATCGGTTGGGCCGGTGAACATCCGCGCGGAACTGACCGGGCGCTAGGTGGCCTTTTGCACTGCACGGGTGCGCAGCAGCGCGTAAATCCCAGCGGCAACGATCAGGCTTGCCCCCACCACCACATGCAAGGCAAGTGTTTCGTTGTAGATGGTTATTCCGACAATCGAGACAAACACGATCTGCAGATAGGCAAAGGGCTGCACGGCGCTGGCTTCGGCCACCTCGTAACATTTCAGCAACAGCCAATGCGAGAAGACCGAGATGGCGGCATAGGTGGCAAGGGCGATGCTATCGAGCGGAGAAATCGCCTGCCAATGCGGCAGGCCGATCACTGTCATCAGCACCGCGCCAATCACGCCGGGCCAGAATAGTGCCGGAAAGGTGGCCTCGTTGCGCGTGGTCAGGCGGGTGAGGATGGCATAGGTGGCGAAGAGCACGGCGGCCGCAAAGGGCAGCAGGGCGGCCCAGGTAAACACGCCTGAGCCGGGGCGCAGGATGATCACCATGCCGATCATGCCAACGATTACGGCAGACCAGCGCCGCCAGCTGATCTTTTCCCCCAGAATCGGGCCGGAAAGGGCCACCACCAACAGCGGGCAGATGGCAAAGACGGCATGGCTTTCGATCAACCCGATCAGTGTATAGCCATAGATGATCAGACAAATCTCTGACACCAGCAGCACCGAGCGGGCGATATGCGCGACCAGATGGGTCGAGCGGATGGCGGCGCGAAAGCCCTCGGGCCTCCGATAGGCCAACAGCAAAACGAAACCGGCAAAAATCCAATAACGCACCATCACCACCATCAGGGTGTTATAGGTGCTGGCTAGGTGCCTCGAAAAGCCGTCTTGCACGGCAAAGGCCGCGACGGCGGCAATCATCAACAAGATGCCTTTGGTGGCGTTGGTCATGTCAGGCGTCCTGTGGTCATATGTCTTTTGCGGCCATGGCCGGGGGCGCGGCTAACGGCGAAACCTGCATCTGCCAGCGCGCGGCGGACGTGTCCGGCGGCGGTGTAGGTGGCAAAGCTGCCCTGCGGCGCGGTGTGGCGGGCGACTTCGGCCATAAGATCAGGCGCCCAGAGATCGGGGTTTTTCGCGGGTGAAAAGCCGTCAAGAAACCACGCATCCGCTTTGTGGGGCCAATTTGGCAAGGTATCAGCCGCTTTGCCGATCACGATCTCCACGTCGATCGCTCCAAGGCTGAAGCGTCGCGCGCCCGTGGCCCAATGGGCGAGGAAATCATCAGCTGCGGCGCGGGCTTTGGGGAAATGATTGAGGGCGCGCTCAATGTCTGTAACGGGCAAGGGGTAGGCTTCGAAACTGGTGTAGCGGATCGGAATGGCTGGGTTGGCTATCAGGGTGGCCAACAGGTTCAGCCCGGTGCCAAAGCCCAGCTCGGCGATATGAAAGCCGGGGCGAAACCGTGCAGGCAGGTCGTTTCCAGCCAGAAACACGTGCCGGGTTTCGGCCAATCCGTCATGCGCCGAAAAATACGGATCGTCAAAGCGGGTAGAGACAGGGATCACCCCATCTTGCCAAGTTATAGCGCCGCCCTGTTGTCCGTCCTGCATTTGGCCTATGCCGTTCGTGAAAGGTTGCGCGGTTGCGGCGACCATGGGCAAGGGTTGGTGGAATGGCAAGGGTTGATCTGACGGTTCGGGGAGGCGGTATCTTCGGGCTGTCGGTGGCATGGGAGGCGGCGCGGCGGGGGGCCAAGGTGCGGCTGATCGAGACGGTGGCTATTGGCGCCGGATCGAGCGGCGGGACCGTTGGCGCGCTTAGCCCGCATACGCCCGAAATGTGGAATGAGAAAAAGGCGTTTCAACTGGACAGCCTGCTGATGGCGCAGGGGTTTTGGGATGGGGTGGAGGCTGCGTCGGGCCAAAGCAGCGGTTATGGTCGCGTCGGCCGTTTGCAGGTTTTGCCCGATGCAGCGGCGGTTGAACTGGCGCTGCTGCGTGAGGTGGACGCGGTGATGCTGTGGCAAGGCCGGGCAGTCTGGCGGGTGATTGAGACGACGGGGCAAGCATGGGAGCCGCGCAGCCCTACGGGCCGCTTGGTGCATGATACGCTTAGCGCACGGCTGCATCCCGTGATGGCGGCTGCGGCCTTGGTGGCGGCGATAAGGGCCAAGGGTGGCGAGGTGGTGATCGGGGATGCACCGGATGAAGGCGCTGTGATTTGGACCACGGGTTTGGCGGGATTGCAGGATCTGAACGTCGATTTGGGCCGCTTTGTCGGCGGCGGCGTGAAAGGCCAATCACTGGCGCTGCGGGCCAGGGTTGAGGGGCCGCAGATATTCGTCGATGGGCTGCATATCGTGCCGCATGTCGATGGCACGGTGGGGATTGGGTCCACCTCGGAGAACACATGGGAGGCTGCGACGGCAACGGATGAACGGCTCGACGCTCTGCACCTGCGGGCGACGGCCGCTTTGCCACTCCTGCGCGGGGCAGAGGTAGTCACGCGCTGGGCCGGGGTGCGACCCAGGCCCAAAAGCCTTGCGCCGCTGTTGGGGGCTTGGCCGGGGCGGCCGGGGCATTTCGTGGCCAATGGCGGCTTTAAGATCGGCTTTGGCATGGCACCGAAGGTGGCGGCTATGATGGCCGATCTGGTGCTAGACGGGCGCGATGCGATCCCCGAGAGCTTCCGGCTGCGCTAACCTTTAGGCCAGCATATCCCGGACCATCGGGATCACCTTTTCGCCGTAAAGCTGGATGCACTTCAGCAACTGGTCATGCGGCATTGGCCCGGTGGCATATTTCAGATCGAACCTTGCGATCCCCAGCGCCTTGATCGTGGCGGCCATCTTGCGCGCCACGGTTTCCGGCGAACCAACATAAAGCGATCCGGCGGTTACTTCGGCAAGGTAGCTGTCTTTGGTGCTGGGCGCCCAGCCCCGCTCACGCCCGATGCGGCCAAACATGGTTTGGTAATGCGGCCAAAGCGCCTCACGCGCCGCCTCATCGGTTTCGGCGACGAAACCCGGGGAGTGGATGCCGATGGGGCGGATTTGCTTGCCCAGTTGTTTGACCGCGCGCTGATACAGATCGACATAGGGCAGGAACCGGCGCGGGTCGCCGCCGATGATCGCAAGCATCAGTTGCAGATCCTGACGCACCACGCGCACCACCGATTCCGGGCTGCCCCCAACCCCGACCCAAGTGGTCAGCGGTTGCGCAAGCGGAGGATAGACCTTTTGGCGGGCAAGTGGCGGGCGGGTTTGGCCCTGCCAGTTAACTTCGGTGTCGCGCAGCAGGCTGGCGAAAAGATCAAGCTTTTCTTCGAAAAGCAGATCGTAATCGGCCATATCATAGCCAAACAGCGCATAGCTTTCGGTAAAGCTGCCCCGGCCCAGAATCACCTCGGCCCGGCCATTGGAAATGGCGTTCAGCGTTGAAAAGCGTTGGAACACCCGGATCGGATCATCCGACGACAGCACCGTCACCGCAGAGCCAAACCGCAACCGACTGGTGCGGGCAGCGATGGCGGCGAGCAGGATTTCGGGGGCAGAAATCGCGAAATCAGGGCGATGATGTTCGCCAAGGCCGATGAAATCAACGCCGGTCTGATCGGCCAGCACCGATTCCTCGATCACATCGCGGATCACCTGATCCATCGCCTTGGGCTGACCATCCGCCCCAAGGCTGACATCGCCAAAGGTTCCAAGGCCCAGTTCAACGGTCATAATCTGCTCCTGTTTGGTTAGGTCGGACGCTCAAAGATAGGCAGCGCTGCGCCAAGGGCAAGCCTGCGCAAGTGGTATGCTCTGATTCAGAGGTTCGGCTTAACTGCCTTCTGGAAAGAAACAGGCCTGCAAATGGTGCGACCCGGTGAGGACCGGGCGCTCTTTGCGGCAGATGTCCTGCGCCTTCCAGCAACGAGGCGCAAAGGCGCAACCGGGTGGAACATTGATCGGCGAGGGCAATTCGCCCTCAAGTTTGATGCGGGTCTTTTTTGCCTTGGGGTCAGCAACCGGCGTCGCCGACAGCAGGGCCTTGGTATAGGGATGGCGCGGATTTTCGAAGACTTCGGCCTTGGAGCCGGTCTCGACCGGGCGGCCCAGATACATCACGATCACATCATCGGCCATGTGTTTGACGACCGAAAGATCGTGGCTGATGAACAGATAGGCCAACCCCATCCGGTCTTGAAGTTCGACGAGAAGGTTCAGGATCTGGCTTTGGATCGACAGATCAAGCGCCGAGACCGGCTCATCCAACACCAGCACTTTGGGATCAAGCATCAACGCGCGGGCAACAGCGATCCGCTGACGTTGGCCACCGGAAAACATATGCGGATAGCGTTCAAAATGCTCGGGCCGCAGGCCAACCATCCGCAGCATATCGCGCGCCTTTTCGGTGCGCTGGGCGGCGGAAATGTCGGGCCGGTTGATCTTGAGCGGCTCTTCCAGGATCGAGCCGACCTTTTGGCGCGGGTTGAGCGAGCCATAGGGGTCTTGAAACACGATTTGAACCGAGGTGCGCAGGCTGGCCCAATTGGCGGGAATGGCTTCAACACCGTTCAGAGTGAAGGTGCCTGCCGTGGGTTCCTCGATCAAGGTGATCAGGCGGGCAAGGGTGGATTTGCCGCAGCCGCTTTCGCCAACAACGGCCAAGGTTTTGCCGGGATAAAGGCTGAAACTGGCCTCGGACAGGGCGCGCACGGTTTGCGCCTTGCTGAACAATCCGCCGCCCACCTGATAGTGGCGTGACAGCGCGCGGGCCTCGATGACGGGGGATTGCGAATTCATGCTTGCACCCCTTCGGTTGCGTTCAGCGGGTAGTGGCAGCGCGCAAGGCCCAAATCGGCGCTGCACGGCGTGGGCGGGGTGTTGCGGCAACGATCATCGGCAAACTGGCAGCGGGGCGAGAACAGGCACCCGACGGGGCGGTCAAACTGGCCCGGAACAACGCCCGGAATGGTGGGCAAAAGCCGCGCGCTGGAGCGTTCGGGCAGGGCGGCCAAAAGCGCCGCAGTATAGGGGTGATGCGGGCGATCAAAGAGATCAATCACCGGCTGTTCCTCTACCTTTTGCCCGGCATATTGCACCGAAACCCGCTTGGCATTTTCGGCCACGACGCCCATGTCATGGGTGATCAGGATCAGGCCCATCCCGGTATCGCGTTGCAATCCGGTCAAAAGATCAAGGATTTGCGCCTGAATGGTCACATCCAGCGCGGTTGTCGGCTCGTCTGCGATCAGCAGTTTTGGGTTGCAGGCAATGGCCATGGCGATCATCACGCGCTGGTTCATGCCGCCCGACATTTGATGCGGAAAGTTGTTCAGCCGGGTTTCTGGGGCGGGAATACCGACCAACTCGAAAAGCTCAATCGCGCGGGCCTGACGCTGGGCCTTGTCCATGCCCATATGCAGGCGCAGGGACTCCTTGATCTGAAAGCCAACGGTAAAGCAGGGGTTCAGCGAGGACATCGGCTCTTGAAAGATCATCGCCATATCCTTGCCGATGATCTTGCGGCGATCTTTGGCGGTCAGGGCACGCAGGTCTTGGCCCTGAAAGGCCATCACATCGGCGGTGATATTGGCTGTCCAGGGCAAAAGCCCCATCAGCGCCAGCATCGACACCGATTTGCCCGAGCCACTCTCGCCGACGATGGCGAGAATCTCGCCCTTGTCCACGGTGACATCCACCGAATCCACGGCGCGAAACGCCCCCGAGGCGGTTTTGAATTCAACGGTCAGATTGCGGATTTCCAGAAGGGCCATGGCTCAGCTCCGCTTCAGTTTCGGGTCGAACGCATCGCGCAGCCCGTCACCCATCAGGTTGATCGCCAGCACGGTGATCAGGATGGCCAGACCGGGAAGGGTGACAACCCACCACGCCCGCAAGATAAATTCGCGCGCCTCGGCCAGCATGGTGCCCCATTCCGGGGTAGGGGGCTGTGCGCCCATGCCCAGAAAGCCAAGCGCGGCTGCGTCAAGAACGGCCGAGGAAAACGACAGCGCCCCCTGCACGATGATCGGGGAAAGGCAGTTCGGCAGCACGGTGATAAACATCAACCGCGCCAGCCCCGCCCCGGTGGTGCGCGAGGCGGTGACGTAATCTTTCGTCAGCTCCGACATCACCGAGGCCCGGGTCAGGCGGACATAATGCGGTTGCAACACGATGGCGATGGCGATCATCGCATTGGTCAGGCTGGGACCAAGGATGGCCACCAGAACCAGAGCCAGCAGCAAGGACGGAAAGGCAAGGATAATGTCCATCACCCGCATGATGATACTGTCCAGCCATTTCGGCGCAAAGCCGGACAAAAGGCCGATCACGATGCCGCCCGAGGCCGCAACCACAACCACCACAATACCCACATAAAACGAATAGCGCGCGCCGTGGATCAGGCGCGACAGCATATCGCGGCCAACCGCATCGGTGCCCAAAAGGAAGGCGGTGCTGCCGCCCTCTTGCCAGAACGGCGGTTGCAGCAGGTGTTCGCGGAACTGTTGGGTGGGATCATAGGGGGCCAGAAAATCGGCGAAGACGGCGAGGATCACGAACACCGCAAAAACCCAAAGGCCGAACACGGCCCCCCGGTTTTCGCTGAAATAATGCCAGAATTCGGCGAGGCGGCCGGGGCGGGTGTCCCAGGCGGGTTGTTCGGCCATCAGCGTTTCCGGATCTTGGGGTTGATAAAACCGTAAAGCATATCGACGGTCAGATTGACGATCATCACCATCACGGCGATCAGCAGCAAGCCACCCTGCACCACCGGATAATCCCGGCGGAAAATGCTGTCGACCATCCATTTGCCGATGCCGGGCCAGGAAAAAATCGTCTCGGTCAGGATCGCCCCAGCCAAGAGCGTGCCAACCGACAGGCCGATCACCGTGATCACCGGGATCAGGGCGTTGCGCAACGCGTGGACGCCGTTGACGCCAAAAGGCGACAGGCCCTTGGCGCGGGCGGTGCGGATGTAATCCTCGCCCAGCACTTCCAGCATGGCAGACCGGGTTTGCCGCGCGATCACTGCCAAGGGGATGGTTCCCAGAACGATTGTCGGCAGGATCAGGTGGCTGATCGCCGCACCAAAAGCACCTTTTTGGCCCGAAAGCAGACTGTCGATCAGCATAAAACCGGTTGGCGTAGGGAAGTAATACATCAGCGACATGCGGCCCGAAACCGGAGTCCAGCCCAACCAGCCCGAGACAACGATGATCAGCAGCAAGGCCCACCAGAAAATCGGCATCGAATAGCCCACCAGCGCCGCCGACATCAGCGAACGGTCAAGGAACTTGCCCCGGTTCACCGCAGCGATAACCCCGGCAGGCAGGCCCAGTACCACAGCAAAGATCATGGCGCAGATCGACAGTTCCAGTGTCGCGGGAAACAGCGCGAAAAACTCATCCCAGACCGGCTTCTTGGTGACAAAGGATTGGCCCAGATCGCCGTGCATCACACCGCTTAGGTAGTCAAAATACTGCACGATCAGCGGCTTATCAAAACCAAATTGCTGGATCAATTCCTGATACCGCTCGGGCGTGACACCCCTTTCGCCAGCCATCACCACAATCGGATCGCCCGGCAAAAGCCGGATGAAGGCGAAGGAAATCAGCGTGACGCCGAAAAACGTCGGCAGGAACGTAAGCAGGCGCGAAAGGATGTAACGCAGCATCAGCCGATAATCCTTAAATCCTTGGGAAAGGTGGTGAGGGAGCGGTTGCCGTCTGCTGTCACCAGCATGTCATCCTCGATCCGCACGCCAAAAGCGCCGATCTTGTAAAGCCCCGGCTCGTTGGTAAAGACCATGCCCGGCTCCATTTTCTGATGATTGCCGCGCATGATATAGGGGGCCTCATGCACATCGCGGCCAAGGCCGTGGCCGGTCTTGGTGCGGATGCGGTCTGCATAGGGCGAAGCCTCCATCACGCTGGTCACGGCATCGTCGATGTCATGCGCGGTGACGCCGGGACGGGTGATGGCATGGCCTGCCAGATTGGCGCGCAACACGGTATCATAGACCGCCTGCCCCTCATCCGTGGCATGGCCGACGAAAAACGTGCGGGTGATGTCAGCACAAAACCCGTGTTTGCGGCCACCGAAATCCAGCAGCAGCGCGTCGCCGGGTTTGATCACATAATCGGCGCGGGCATGGGCGTGAGGGCGGGCGGAATTGTCGCCCGCGGCAACGATCGGGCCGAAGGAATGTTCTTCTGCCCCGTTGGAAAACAGCGCCAGCGTCAAGATGCGCTCCACGTCGGTTTCGGTCATGCCGGCGCGCACTTGCGCAAGCGTTTCCTCTAGCGCCGTTTCCGACAGCTTGATGGCGTCTTCAAGCGCGGCCACCTCTTCGGCGGATTTGTGGATGCGCAGGCCCGAAATCTGCTTTTCGGCATCAATCATCTGCAAGCCGGGGTTTGCGCCAACCAAAGCGTGGTGCAGAAACACGCGCATCACCTGGCCTTCAACGGCAAGCTTTTTCAGCGGCATCGCGGCGGCCATGGCTGCGAAGGCCTCTGTATAGCCGGTCTGATCGCGCCAATCGAACACTTCACCTTCGAATTTCAACAAATCGAAAGAGCGCAGTTCCAGATTGGGAACCAAAGCAACCGGATTGCCTGCGGCAGGGATCAGCACGACAAGCGGGCGCTCGTGGCTGTGAAAATTCTGCTTGAACAGCCGCACAAAATTCGGCCCCGGCACCAAAGCGACAGCGTCAACGGCAAGGTCGCGCGCGAGTTTACGGTATTCAGCGTAGCGGTCGGACATCAAGCACCCAAGGGCAAAGCGTCAAAGGGAAAACGGGCGGGTGCCATGATTGGCCCCGCCCGCAACTTTATTATTCGGCGATATCAACGCCTTCAAAGCTAACCGTGCCCAACGGGCTCATCGTGTAACCAGTTACCGCTTTGGTCATCGGGGTGAACACGACTGAATGGGCAATGGTTGCCCAAGGCGCCTGATCCTTGAAGATAACCTGCGCCTGCTCATAAAGCTTGGTCCGCTCGGCCACATCAGAGGTGATCTTGGCCTTTTGGATCAGCGCATCAAAGTCTTTGTTGCACCATTGCGCGCGGTTCGAGTTGCCAACCGCATCGCAGCCCAAGAGAACGGCAAGGAAGTTGTCCGGATCGCCATTGTCGCCAGTCCAACCCAGAAGAACCGCACCGTCACGATCCTTTGCCTTGGCGCGCTCAAGATACTCGCCCCACTCATAGGACACGATCTCGACGGTAACGCCGATCTTGGCCATATCGGCCTGCATCAGCTCGGCCATACGGCGGGCGTTGGGGTTGTAGGGGCGCTGAACCGGCATCGCCCAGATCTTCATCGACAGATCCTTGACGCCCGCATCTGCAAGCATTTTCTTGGCCGCCTCGGGATCATAGGGATCATCAACGATGGCGTCGTTATACGACCACATTGTCGGCGGGATCGGGTTTTTGGCAACCTGACCCGAGCCTTGGAACACCACGTCAATGATGGCTTTCTTGTCGATCGCCATGTTCAGCGCCTTGCGGACGTTGACGTTATCGAAGGGCGGAACCAGCGTGTTATAGGCCAGATAGCCGATGTTCAGGCCCTCTTGCTGCATCACGTTCAGGGTGTCATCGGCCTGCATGGCGGCCACGTCTGCCGGGTTCGGATAGGAGAGAATCTGGCACTCATTCGCCTTCAGCTTTTGGTAGCGCACCGAAGCATCCGGGGTGATTGCAAAGACCAGATCGTCAATTTTCTGCTTGCCCTTCCAGTAATCTGGATTTGCCGCATAACGGATCATCGCGTCTTTTTGGTAAGCCACAAACTTGAACGGGCCGGTGCCGATGGGGGCCTGATTGACCATCTCGGGGGTGCCAGCCGCAACCATTGCATCGGCATATTCCTTGGACACGATCGAGGCGAAATCCATTGCAAGGTTGGCCATCATCGGCGCTTCGGGACGGTTCAGCACGAATTTGACGGTGAGGTCATCAACCTTGACGATTTCCTTGATCAGATCAGGCATCGACATCGAGTTGAAATATTCCCAATTCGCGCCATTCAGGGCGAAATAGGGGTTATCGGTCTTACGCTGGCGATCAAAGCTGAAGATCACGTCATCAGCGTTGAAATCGCGGGTTGGGGTGAAGGTGTCGCTGGAATGGAATTTGACGCCCGGACGCAGTTTGAACGTGTATTCCAGGCCGTCGGCGCTGACTTCCCAGCTTTCTGCGAGGCCGGGGCTGATGCTGGTGCCACCAGCTTCAAATTCGACAAGGCGGTTGTAGATGGTGCGCGACGAGGCGTTGAAGGTGGTGCCGGAAGTGAACAGCGCCGGATCGAATCCCTCGGGCGAGCCTTCCGAACAATAGACCAGTGTTTTCGCCGAAGCCGCAGAGCCCATCAGCGCTGCGATCATCAGACCGGAAAGAAGAGTTCGTTTGAAAGACATGGAAATTCTCCTGGTTGGACCATTTTGTTTTGCTTGGTTCAGACATGCACCGATGAAGGGCGCTGCCGAACATCAGGGCTTTTCGACTGCCCCTGTGTGGCTACCCTAGTGAACGAAAAATCCCCGGTAAAGGGGCGATGTGGGCCAAGTGTTGCAACGTCAGGCAATTCAACCTGAAGGCCAGCGTTGTCGACAGGACCTTCCGAGGTGCAGCAAAAAGCCCAATGATTGATATTTTCCCGCCTAAAAACAACAAAAGACAACAAAAATGATTGTTAATTGTTCCAGTTTACTCATTGTCAATCGAAACCCACCCATGGAGTCGCGTCAATGGCCCAGTTTTTCGCAAAACATCTGATCATCGGCGGCGGGATCATCGGCTGCTCGACAGCCTATCATCTGGCCAAGAATGGCGAAAAAGATGTGGTCTTGCTGGAGCGCGCGGCGCTGACCGAGGGCGCGACATGGCACGCGGCGGGGTTGGTGGGGCAGTTGCGATCTTCGCGCAATACCACGCGGATGTTGAAACGCTCGGTGGCGATGTATGATCAGTTGGAAGCCGAAACCGGGATGTCGGTGGATTGGAAAAAGGTGGGTAGTCTGCGGCTGGCTGCCACGCATGAGCGCCTGCTTGAGGCGAAAAAGCTGACAACGATGGCGCGCAGTTTCGATCTGGAAATGCAGATGATCTCGCCTGCCGAGGCGAAAGAGCTCTTCCCCTATATCGACGAGCGTGGCCTGCATGGCGCGGCGTTCATCCCGTCGGATGGCCATGTTGATCCGGCCAGCCTGTGTCAGGCAATCGCGGCAGGCGCGCGCAAATATGGCGCGCAAATCCGGCAAGGCGTGGCGGTCACGGATTTCACCGTGGTTGATGGCCGGATTACGCAAGTTCACACCTCCGAGGGCATTTGGCAGGCAGAAAACGTGGTGCTGGCGGCGGGAATGTGGAGCCGCGAGTTGGGGGCAAAGCTGGGTCTCAAGGTGCCCGCCTGCGCGGTAGAGCATCAGTATATCGTCAGCGAACCCTTACCGGATGTGGAACTGGTAAAGCGCCTGCCCACCCTGCGCGACCCGGAACGTCTGGTCTATTACAAGCCCGATGCGGGCGGGCGTTTGGTGATGGGTGGCTATGAGGAAAAGACCCTGCCCTTTGGCGATATGGGGATACCGGGGGCCTTTGTGCGC
>CBDUEF010000002.1:0-21609 GCA_965366095.1 uncultured Cypionkella sp.
CCGGTATAGCCCGCAACCGCGCCGTAAAGCACACCTATCCCGCCCGCCACCAATGCGCCCAGAAAGCCGATACTGAGGGAAATCCGCCCACCCTCCAACACCCGCACCAGCAAATCGCGGCCGAAATCATCGGTGCCAAACAGATGCGCCGAGGAGAAATCAATCGGCGCGCCGATGAAATCGAAATCGGCATCCTCACCCGTAAACGGAAAGGCATAGGGGCCAAGGAAGCAGGCCAGCACGATCAGGGTCAGGATCACCACCGAAACCATCGCCAGACGGTTGGCGGCAAAGCGGCGGATCTGCAACTGAAAGGTGGAAAGCGATCTATCCATTGGCGCGCACCCTTGGATCAAGCCAGCCGCGCACAAGGTCGGTGCCGATGTTGAACAGGATCAGCAAACCGCCATAAAGCACCGTGATCCCCATCACCAACGGATAATCGCGCGACAGCGCCGCATCAACAAAATGCCGCCCGATCCCCGGCACCGCAAACACCGTCTCGATCAGGATCGAGCCGGTGATGATCGCCGCCGTTGCCGGTCCCAGATAGGCCACCACTGGCAACAAAGCGCCTTTCAGCGCATGGGTGACAATCGTGCGGCTTGGCCCGATCCCCTTGGACCGCGCCGTGCGCACATAATTCTCGCGCATGGTTTCAATCATCGAGGTGCGGGTCAGCCGCGAGATATAGGCGATGTTGGGCAAGGACAGCACCACCACCGGCAGCACAACCGAGCGCCAGCCGTCATTCCAGCCCCCCACCGGCAACCAGCCCAGTTTCAGCGCAAACAGCACCTGAAACAGCGGCCCGATCACGAAAATCGGCACCGCGATCCCTGCAACGCCCACCACGCCCGCCAGATAATCGGTGGCGGTATTCCTGCGCAAAGCGCCCGCGATCCCCAAAGCAATCCCCACCAGTGTCGCCACCACCACCGCCCAAAACCCGATCGTCAAGGAATAGGGCAGGCCCGAGGCGATGATGTCGCCCACCGAATAATCGCGAAACCGGGTTGAGGGGCCGAAATCGAAATGCAGCAAACCCCAGAAATAGCGCCCAAACTGCAGATAGACCGGCTCGTCCAGATGATAGGCGCGCTGGATATTGGCCAGCACCTCTGCCGAGAGTTTACGGGTTTTCGAGAACGGCCCGCCGGGGGCAAGCCGCATGACGAAAAACGTCAGCGTGATCAGGGCCGCCAGCGTCAGCCCGCCTTCCCACAGCCGTTTGGTGACAAATCGCAACATGATGAACGGGGGGCACTTGGCCCCCCTTTACCCCTTATTCCAGTGTCATCGTTTGCGAGTTATGCGTATCGGTGACCGAGTTTACAAACCCGCCCACCTTGGGGCTAACCAGATGGCGCGAGGGCACAATCGCCAAGGGCGCAAAGATATAGTCATCCAGCAAGATCTTCTCGGCCACCGCCAGTTCGGCATTGCGCGAGTCCTTGTCGGGTTTGGTCGCGGCCACATCCATTGCGGCGTCAAACTCGGGGCTTACCCAATTATAACCGGGCTCGGACGAGGGGCGCATATAGGCAAGGAAGGTTTCTGCCCCGGCAAAATCGCCCACCAGATCATCGGCGAACACATCCCAAGTGCCGGCGTAAAACGTATCCAGCCAGGCCTTGCGCTCTTGTGGTTCCAGCGTGGCATCCACACCCAGCACCTTTTTCCACATCAGCGCCACACCTTGCCCGCGCCTTGTGCTATCCTCGGATACAGTGGAAACAATGTTGATCTTCAATGGGTTATCCGGCCCATAGCCCGCGGCTGCATAAAGCTCTTTCGCTAATGCCTCCCGCTCGGCCTGGCTCATGCTGGCCTCGGCAATCTGCGGGCCCTTGTAGGTTGGATCATAGCCGCCCGCAAAAGCCAGCGTCGGAATAGCCTCACCCTTCACGATTTTGCCCTCAAGCGTGTCGCGGTCAATTGCCAATGACAGCGCCCGGCGCAGGTCTTTGTTTTGCATCGCTTCATGGGTCAGATTGAACGAGTAATAGATGATCTCGGTATAGGGCGCGATGCGCACCTGATCGGGGATCGAGGCTTTCAGGCTTTCGATCTGATTCAACGGAATGTCATAGGTGATGTCGATCTCGCCCGCCTGATAGCGTTTCAGCTCGGTCGCCACATCCTCGGTGACATGGTATTTCACCTTTTTGATCTTCACATTCGCCGCGTCCCAATAATTCGGGTTGGCCTCCAGCAACACATGGCTTTGCGGCACCACCTCCTTGATCACATAGGCGCCATTGGAAACCACTTTGGCCGGATCAATAAAGCCCGCCGCGCCATTGGCGGCAAAGCTGGGGCTGTGCAGCGGGGCAATGGTGAAAGAGCCCATGATATCAAGGATATTCGGCGAAGGCGTCAGCATTTCCACCACAACCGTTTTGTCATCGGGTGCGGTGATGCCAAAACCCGTGGCATCCTTGGCGGTGCCATCAGACAGCTCTTTGGCCCCCTTCACCTGAATGACCGAGGTGAAATAATAGCCCTTTTCCGAGGCCGTCGCCGGGTTCAGCGTGCGCAGGGCGGAATTGACGAAATCCTGCGCCACCAGCGGATCGCCATTCGACCATTTCAGCCCGTCGCGCAGATGGAAGGTATAGGTCTTGCCGTCCTCGCTCACATCCCAGCTTTTGGCCTGACCGGGGATCACGCTGGAATCGGCGGCAGCCGTCACCAGACCCTCATAGACATCGCCCTGAATCCAGCCCGCTGCCGCATCGAAATTCACCTGCGGGTCCAGCGACGACCATTCCGACCCGATCCCCCGGTCCAAAGTGTCATCGGCCCAAACCGGGGCACCAAAGCAAAGGCTCGCGGCCAGCGCCAGCCCTCCCAGCGGCAATTTCCAGAATCGCTGCATCACGCATCTCCCCATTTTGATTTTTCAGTCAGTCTGACAGCAGATCGCCGTCGCGCAAGACAATTTCTCCGGCAACATGGGCAAGACCTTGCCCGCGCAGACAACTCGGCCATAATTCGCGGCGAAACATCATGCCGGGGCAGGGGGCGGTGATCGCCAGCCGCAGGCGTTTGGCCGGATCGGTGACATGGCCCAGCACCTCGCCCGCCTGCACCATCGCGCCCACCGCCCTCTGCCATGTCACCACCCCGCCTTGGGGGGCGAACACCTCAACCGCGCCACCCAGGGGCAGCATCGGTGGCAGCGGATGAGCAGGGCCATCACCCCAAGCGTTCAGCACATGAACCCCGGCCAGAAAGTCCATCAGGTTGCGCGCATCCTGCTTTGCCGTGGCATCATCGACATCAAACTGCCCGCGATATTCCAGCGTTGTCGCAAAGCATCCCGCCGGAACCACATCGCCAAAGCGCGCCCGCAGCGCCGCCCAGGGTGCCGAGTTGGCCTCATCAAAGGCATTGCCGCCCGACACATCCTGAATCAGCGCCAGCTTGGCACCAACCGAGCGCGCCAGCAGCGCCGTGTCCTCGGGCCGCGCGCTTGAGGCATAAAGATGCAGCACCGCCACATGATCGCAATGCAGGTCCAGCACATGATCAGCATCGCAAGACCAATGCAAAAGCGCTGCCTGCATTTGCACCATATCATTGCGCGCGCTCTCGCGCAGCCGCGCCGTGGCCCGCCGAAACGCGGCGCGGATCAGCGCCGTCGCGTCCGCTGTCTCTGCGATTTGCCCGGCCAGATCATCGCCCACCAGCTTGGCAAGATCGGGATAACCGCGGTTGAAATTGTGCAAACTTGCGGCCTCTTGCCGCCCCAAAGGCCGCTGAAACGCCCATTGCGCCAGCCCGATCGGATTGGCCGCAGGCACCACCAAAACCTCACCCGCCAGCTGCCCTGCCGCCTGGGCCTGCCCCAACATCTCCATCAGATGCTGCGCGACAAAACCCCCCGGCATCTCATCGGCATGCAAACCCGCCTGCACATAAACCTTTGGCCCCGTGCCTGCCTGGCCAAAGACATAGCCCCGCAAAACCCGCTGCGCGCCGGGGCTGTCGCCATGCAAGGGGTGTTCGATTTCGATCATTCTCGCTCCGATCCGCTTGGCCAAAGGCTGGCCCCGCATCCTGCCGCAGATCAAGCGCCAAATGCACGCAAAATGCCGCGTCTTTCCGGCAGCTTGCCGCCTGAGCCCCAGAACGCCCCGGCGAAATTGTGCAAATGCCTGTGGACAAGTTGGGCCAATGGCTTTTCCCGGCCCCGGTTATCGCCTAAACCCAAAGAGGGAACGGTAGCAGGGATTGCGGTAATGAAATTCTTAACCACTGTAATGGCGGGATTTTTCCTGCTTTCTGGCTGTACCGATGGATTCGTTGCCTTTCCCGTCACCAAAGACCAGCAGACAGCGCTTGATGACTCGGTCGAAGTGATCCGCCTTGATGCCGCCAATATCGCCAGCTTTTCCAGCCCGGCGCGCGGCCATACATCGGCCACCATCCCCTCTGGCGCCGACTGGGATTACAAGGTCGGGGTCGGCGATGTGATCTCGGTTACTGTCTTTGATCACCCCGAACTGACCATGCCCGCAGGCCCACAACGCAGCGCCGAGGAATCGGGCTTTCGGGTGCAGGCAGATGGCACGTTTTTCTACCCCTTCATTGGCCAGGTGCAGGCGCGCGGCAAGGCCCCCGAAGCCATCCGCGCCGATCTGACCACGCGACTGGCCGCCTTTTACCCCGAACCGCAGCTTGAAGTGCGCGTCGCCGCCTTCAATTCGCAAAGCATCGTCGTTGGTGGCGAGGTCAAGGCCCCGAACCGCCAGCCGCTGACCACCATTCCGGTGTCGCTGATCGAGGCTGTCACCGCGGCGGGCGGCGTCAGTGAAACCGGGGATGGCACAAGGGTTTCGATCCAGCGCGGAAAAACGCGCTATACCGTTGATCTTGCTGGATACCTTGCCAAGGGCCTTGCCCGCAACAACCCGATCCTGCGCTCGGGCGATGTTGTCAACGTGCCGCGCAAACGTGCCGAAGAGGCCTATCTTTTGGGTCAGGTCCGCAAACCTGATGTAATTGATCTGTCCAAAGATCCGGTCACGCTGACCCAGGCGATCACCCGTCAGGGCGGGCTTGACGAGGTGCGCGCCGACGCCCGTGGGGTTTTCGTGTTCCGCAATCGCACGCCCGGTGTCATTACTGTGTTCCAACTGGAAACAAATAACCCGACAGGGATGTTGCTTGGCACGCGTTTTGTGCTAGAGCCAAGCGATGTGATTTATATCGTCCGTTCGCCGCTGCAACGCTGGAATGACACAATTTCCGGGCTTTTGCCTTCGGTTGGTGCCGCAACCAGCGTGCATGATTCAACGAAGTGACGGTTATTCGTGGGTTTTTGGGATGATTCGGAATATTTTGGTGGTTTGTGTCGGCAATATTTGCCGCTCGCCACTTGGAGAGCGTATTTTGCAACGGCAATTGCCCGATTTGCGGGTGACTTCGGCGGGAATTGGGGCCCTTGTCGGCCATTCTGCTGATACGACCGCGGCCGAAGTGGCGGCTTTGCATGGTATTTCCCTTGATGGCCATGTGGCGCGCCAGTTCAACGCGGAGATCGGGCGGGAAAATGATCTCATTTTGGTGTTGGAACCTGGCCACAAAGCCCAGATTGCGCGCGAAACCCCACAGCTTTCCGGCAAGATCATGTTGCTGGATCACTGGATCGGTGCAAAAGGCATAGCTGATCCCTATCGAAAATCCCAAGAGTTCCACGAAGCGGTGTTCCAACAGATTGAAGCAGCGGCTCATAGCTGGGTGCAGCGTCTGGCGCCAAAGGGTAAAGTATGAGTGCGAAGAGAAAAGACAGTGGCGTTGACGACGAGATCAATCTTGGCGATTTGGCGCGCGACGTCTGGGCAAGCCGGGGCTGGGCGGTGCTGTTTTCGGCGATAGCCTTTTTTATGGCTTTGTTTTATCTTGCCAATACGGTGCCAACCTATCAAGCAGATGCCCTGATCCAGCTTGAGGAAAAGGGCGGATCCCTCGCCCTGCCGTCCGCGCTGTCGGATTTTGTTGATCAAAGTCCCCGCACCACAACCGAAATCGGCATCATGTCGTCGCGGATGGTTCTAAGCCAGGTTGTGGCCGATCTCAATCTGGACTGGTTTGTTGGCGTGCGCAAAGCCCCGCTGATCGGAACCGCGATCTTTCAGCATAATCTGCCCTTGGGCAATATGCCGATTTTTGAACGTTATGGCCATAAGGGCGATAAGATGTCATTGGCCCTTCTGGAGGTGCCGCCCGATTGGGTGAATGAGGATATTGTGCTGACGGCAGCGCAAGACGGTGCCTTTACCTTGACCTTGCCAGATGGACGCCGCATCGAAGGGCAGGTTGGCGCGCTGATCCGCGACGCCAGCAAGGGTTTCGCGCTTCAGGTGGAAACGCTGAATGCCCCTGTAAAACGTGAATTTGTCATCCGACATCTGAGTGAGCGGGTTGCGGTTGAATCTGTGCGCACTGCCCTGACCGTTGCCGAAGCTGGCAAGCAATCGGGCATCCTTCAGGCCAGGCTGACCTCCAACAACCCCGCACTTGCGATTGCCACATTGAATGGGATCGCTGAAGCCTATCTGCGGCAGAATATTGACCGATCTGCTGCTCAGGCCGAAAGCAGCCTTACCTTTATTGAACAGCAATTGCCACAATCGCGTGCAGCGGTGGATTCGGCTGAATCTGCGCTCAATGCCTACCGCACCCGGCAAAAATCTGTTGATCTCACCTTTGAGACCGAAACCGTCCTGACACAGGTGACCAAGATCGAGTCCGATCTCGCCGATCTTCAGGTCAAGGAAGATGATCTCAAGCAACGCTACAAAACCACGCATCCGTTGTATCAGCAGTTGCTGGCGCAGCGCGCGCGCCTGCAAGACCAGATGGCCAGCCTGCAATCTCAGGTTGCCGAGTTGCCAGAAACCCAGCGTGAGGTCCTTAACCTCACCAGCAAACTCGAGCTTGCCCGCAAGGCCTACACGGAACTTTTGACCCGCGAACAAGAGGTGCGCGTCCTCAAGGCCAGCACCGTCGGCAATGTGCGCATCGTCGATCATGCGGCAGCAAATCCGGCGCCGATCGCCCCGCGCAAAACCACCGTTCTTGGTGCTGCGATTTTGTTGGGCCTGTTCGCGGGGGTGGCCTTTGGCGTCGGGCGGGTGTGGTTGCGCAAAACCGTTCAGGGCACCGAGGTCATCGAAGAATTGGGCCTCCCGGTTTTCGCAACCATCAATTTCGCGCAATCGCTGGCGGCGACCTCGCGCAACACGGCAAATCAAGGCATCCTTTCGGTTCAAAACCCCACCGATCTGTCGGTCGAGGGGCTGCGCTCGCTGCGCACCAGCCTGCAATTTGGCATGCTGGATGCCAAAACCCGATCGCTTGCCATTACCTCTTCTGCGCCCGGTGCCGGTAAATCTTTTACCGCAATCAATCTGGCTGCCGTCACGGCCCAAGCTGGGCAAACCGTTTGCCTTGTTGACGCCGACCTGCGTCGCGGCCATCTGCGCAAAATGCTCGGCGGCCACAAGAACGCCCCCGGTCTGTCGGATTATCTCGCTGGCGAAAAGACCCTGGATGAAGTTTTGAACTACACCGAAGTGGATGGCCTGCTCTACATCCCCACCGGCCGCTATCCGCCGAATCCGTCAGAACTGTTGATGCGCCGCAGCCTGGACGAACTGGTGCAAGAGCTGAACGAGCGCTTTGATTTCACCGTGTTCGATTGCCCCCCGGTTCTGGCCGTCACCGATCCGGTGATCATCGGCCGCGCCGTCGGCGGCGTGCTGGCCGTGGTGCGCTATGACGTCACCATGGTTGCGGAAATTGATGCGATGATCAAAACCTTCGAGTCCGCCGGCCTTCGCCTGATGGGCAGCGTGTTGAACGGCTATGATCCGCGCAAAGCCCGCGCCGGCGGCTATTCCTACAACTACAACTATCGCTACGAATACAAGAAACGCGACGAGTAGGCGCGCAAGCCGCGCTTACGCCATCAACCGCGCCACATCCAGCATCCGGTTGGAAAAGCCCCATTCGTTGTCATACCAGCCAAACACCCGCAGCATCCCACCCTTGGTCACGCGGGTTTCGGGCAGGGCCATGACAATGCTCTCGGGCCGCGCCCGCAGATCGGTTGAGACCAGCGCCTTGCGGGTGGTGCCAATCACCCCGCCCGCAGCCTCCAGCACCGCGTTCACCTCGGCGGCATCGGGCACCCGCGCCACCATCACCGCCAAATCCACCGCAGACACCGAAGCCGTCGGCACCCGCACCGCCGAGCCCTCGATCCGCCCGGCAATCTGCGGCAAAACCTGATCCAGCAATCGCTGGGCCGAGGTGGTTGTCGGCACCATCGACAGTGCCGCCGCGCGTGATCGCGCGAAATCCGCCGCAGGCGCATCCACCGTCGGCTGACTGCCGGTATAGCAATGGATCGTGGACATTGATCCAGTCACGATCCCCCAATGCTCATGGATTACCCGCGCCAAGGGCGCCAAAGCATTGGTGGTGCATGAGGCATTCGAGACAATCTTCTGCCCCGCAAGAGCAGCCTCATTCGCCCCCAGAACCACCGTAACCTCGGCCGCCGCAGATGGCCCCGAAACCAACACCCGCCGCGCCCCGGCCTTCAGCCCGCGCGCCGCCACCTCGGCACTATCCGCCCGCCCGGTGCATTCCAGCACCACATCCACACCCGACAAATCCAAGCCCGAAATATCGGCCAAGCGGTGCAGCGGCAGCGCGCGCCCGTCTACCACCAAAGCCCCCGGCTGCAAGGCAACCGACCCGCGCCATGGCCCGAAAACGGAATCGAACTCAAACAGATAGGCGCACATCTCGGGGGCGGCGATGTCATTGATCCCCACCACCTCGATGCCCGCCCCGGCGCCTTGCGCCCAAGCCCGCAACACCGACCGCCCGATCCGGCCAAAACCATTGATGAACACGCGCATGACGCCCTCCGCTTTTGCTCTGACAAATCACGCCCGCCCGCCTATCGCAATGGCAATCCGCTGCATCCTCATCGCTTAAATATCCCCGCCGGAGGCTCTTCTAAATCGCGCAGCGCTCTGCCATTCTGGGCCAAAAGGAGATGCCATGCTTGCCCTGATCACCGCAGGCCCATCCGCCATTGGCCGCAGCCTGACGCTTGCGCTTGCCGGGGCGGGCTATGATCTGGGCTTTACCCACCTCAATCAATCGCAGGCCGCTGGTGATCTGATCGCCGCCGTTACCGCCTTGGGCCAGCGCGCCCGCGCGTGGCAAAGCGATGCCGCCGATCCCGAACAGGTGGCCACCTTTCACGCCGAGGCCGCTGCTTGGGCAGGCTGCGCGCCCACTGTCATGGTCAATAATGCCGGCGTGCAAACCTGGGCCAGCTTGCTTGATCTGACCCCCGCGCAATGGGATCGCACCATCGAGACCAACCTGCGCGGCACCTTTCTGAACACTCAGGCCGCCGCCCGCGCGATGATTGCCGCGGGCCAGCCCGGTGCCATCATCACCCTTGGCTCGGGGTGCAACAAACATGCCTTTCCCCGGCTGGTCGATTACACCGCCTCAAAGGGCGGGATCGAGCAATTCACCAAAGTCGCCGCCGTCGAGCTTGGCCCGCATGGCATCCGCGTCAACTGCATCGCCCCCGGCGCCATCGCCACCGAACGCACCGCCGCCGAGGCGGGCGATTACGCGGCCACCTGGGCGCGCGTCACCCCCCTGCGCCGCGTTGGCACAGCGGCGGATTTGACCGGCCCGCTGTTGTTCCTGATTTCCGACGCCGCCGCTTTTGTCACCGGGCAGACGCTTTTCGTCGATGGCGGCGTGTTTTCTCAGGCCAATTGGCCCTATGAGCCATGACGTCACCGCCTTTCAGCCATAAGCTTTCCATATGACTCCGGTTCTCATTGTCGCCCATGGTCAACCCTCGGGTCCTGCCCCCGCCGAGGCAGAGCTTGCGCAATTTGCCGCCAAAGTCGCGGCATTTTTGCCCGGCAGGGCGGTGTTATCGGCCACTCTCGCCGCCCCTCAGGCGATCGAGCAGGCGGTGGCAACGCTTGGCCCGGTTGGGCTGGTGTTTCCGATGTTCATGGCGGGGGGCTGGTTCAGCCGTACCCATCTGCCCGCAAGGCTGCGCGCCGCCGGGGGGCAGGGCTGGGGGGTGCTGGAGCCCTTGGGCTGCAATCCTGCCTTGCATGATCTTGCGGCGCAGGTCGTGACCGAAGCTTTTGCGGGCGGGCCGCTTGGCCCGGTTCTTCTCGCCGCGCATGGCTCGTTCAAAAGCCCGGTGCCATCTGACATCGCCCTGCACGTCGCCGGGGTGATCCGCCAAAAGACCGGCGCGCAGGTGACAGCCGCTTTCATCGACCAAGAGCCACAACTTGCCACCGCTTCGGGCTATAGCGCAAAGGCAATCTGCCTGCCGTTTTTTGCCGCCAGCGGGGACCATGTCACCAAGGATATTCCCGCAGCACTGGCGCAATCGGGGTTTCAGGGCAGGCTCTTGCCCGCCCTCGGCCTTGACGCCCGGGTGCCGCAATTGGTGGCAGATGCACTCGGTGCGGCAAGGCCGGTTTGTGCGACGCAATGCTGGTTCCGTCGCACATAAACCGGCGGTGCAAAGGTTAAGATTGCGTAAATACAGCCAATCAAGCCATTGATTTTACTGTGTTGGCCAAGGGTCGCCCCTGTGCGACACGTCTTAAACCGTGTAAAGATACAGATCGAAATCCACTTCGGAAACCGTCCGCATCACCCGCGCATATTCGGCTGATTTAACGGCAGTAAAGGTGCGGTGAAGGTCTTCTCCCAGCGCCGATTTCAAGAAGTCCGACGCCTTGGCCGCCTCTATCGCCGAGCGCCAATCCACCGGAATCGCGGGAGCATCCTCGCCCCCCTCATAGCCGTTGCCCTTGGTTTCGGGGCCGGGATCAATCTTGCCCGCCATCCCCAACCTGATCCCCGCCAGCACCGTCGCCGCCACCAGATAGGGGTTCGCATCCACCCCGGCAGGCCGATGCTCGATCCGCCGTGCCCGAATATCCCCGGCTGGAATTCGCAAGGCAACCGAGCGGTTATTGACCCCCCAGGTCGGGCTGACCGGGGCATAGGAATTCGAAGCAAACCGCCGCCAGGAATTCGCATGCGGCGCGAAAATCAACATCGACTCCGCCATGGTGGCACGAAGGCCGCCAATGGCATGCAGGATGGTATCGCAATACTGCCCCTCAACCGCCTCAACGAACACATTCTTCCCGGCATCGTCTTGCAACGAGACATGGAAATGCATCCCCGAGCCTGCGTAATCCTCATTCGGTTTGGCCATGAAACAGGCGGTCACCCCATGCAGCCGCGCATGCATCCGCACGATCCGCTTCAGCCGCATCAGATCATCCGCCGCCTGCATCACGTTCTCGCGGTAATGCAGGGTCAGCTCATATTGGCCGGGCGCGAATTCCGAGATCAGCGTCTCCGCCTTGATCCCGGCCAGTTTCGCGTCGGCATAGACATCGTTGAACAGCGGCAACATCCCGTGCAACTGATCCACCGAATAGACATCGGTTTTCGAATTGCGCCGCCCATCCAGAACGTCGCGGGCAGGCACCATCTTGCCGTCCGGGCCACGCTCGTTGGCCAGCAGGAAGAACTCCAACTCGAACGCGCCCGCCGGATGCAGACCTTCGGCGGCCATTGCATCGACCTGCCGCTGCAAGGCGTGGCGAGGGTCGGAACTCATCGGCGTGCCGTCCAATTCGTAGACACACATCAGCACTTCGCCACGCGCAGGGTTGCTGGCATGGATCGGGCGCAGGGTGCCGGGGATCGGCCAGGCGCGGCGGTCGCCGTCGCCCTCATCCCAGATCAAGCCGGTCTCATGCACATCCTCGCCGCAGATATCCAGACCCAGAATCGAGATCGGCAAATGCCGCCCCGATTTGAACATGCCCAGCAATTCATGCCGCCGGATGATCTTGCCACGCCCGATGCCGTTAGCATCATGCAGCACGATGTCAAAAGCCTCGATCTCGGGATGGGCGGCCAAAAAGGTTTCGGCCTCGGCAATGGTCGAGCCGGAGGGGCTGGCGGTATCGGTCATGTCACTCTCGGGGGAAAAGAAGGGTCAGGATTTCGTCAAAAGCGGCGATCAGGCGATCGACCTGGCGTTTGCGGGTGGCGGGGCTGATCAGCATCATGTTGTGGAAGGGCGCGATCAGGCAGCCCCGGTTTAGGAGTGCGACATGCAGCGCGGATTCCACCGCCGCAACATGGGCACCGCCAGCCTCGGCGCCGTTTTTCAACGGGCCGGGGGCGCAGATGAATTCGACCCGCGCGCCAACCCGCACCACATGCCAAGGGGCGCCGTGGCGATCAATCGACGCGGCAAGTCCGTGGCTAAGGCGTTCGGCCAGTTTCTCCATATGGGCGTAGTTTTTTGCCGTCATCACCTTGGACAGGGTGGCTTGCAAGCAGGCGAACTGCATCGGATTGGCGGAAAGCGTGGTGCCCATGCCGGAATGGCCGGACGGGCGGGCCGCATCTGCCTCGTGATACCGCGCGGCGATTTCGGGCGTCATGCCCCAGACGGCGGTGGGCATGCCGCCGGCCACGCATTTCCCAACCACGAACATATCGGGCGACAGCGAATGCACCGCCGTATAGCCGCCCAAACCGCTGGAAATCGTGTGAGTCTCGTCCATGATCAGCAGCGCGCCGTAGCGGCGGCTGAGGCTGCGCAGGCCGTCGTGAAAGCCCGCTTCGGGCAGAACCATAGCGCAGTTGGTCAGCACGGGTTCGGTGAGGATGGCCGCCACATCGCCCTTGGCAAGGGCTGCCTCAACTGCGGCCAGATCGTTGAATTCGACGCAGACTGCGGTTTTCGACAAATCATTGACCTGCCCCAACAACCCGGCGCGGGTCATGGTTTTGCGTTTCACCATCTCGACCATCGTCTCGTCGACCGAGCCGTGATAGCAGCCGTTGAAAACCAGAATTTTCGGCCGTCCGGTCACAGCACGGGCCACGCGGATGGCGTAGCGGTTGGCATCGGTGGCGGTGGTGGCGATTTGCCAGCGGAAATTGCCAAAGCGCGCTGTCAGCAAGGCGCCAACTTCGCTGACCGATTCGGGCGGCAGCATATAGGTCAGGCCACGGCTGGCCTGTTTGCGGATGGCTTTGGCCACGGGGGCGGGTGAATGGCCAAACATCGAGCCAGTATCGCCCAGACAGAAATCATCAATCTCGAACCCGTCAAGATCTGTGATCCGCGCACCCTTGGCCTTGGTGATCACCGGCAGATGCGGCATCGGCCAGTCTCTCATCCAATGCATCGGAACACCGTCCAGCCAGGACGAGGCCTCATGTGACAGCGCCGCCTTGGCTTTGGGCCGCCCAGCGGCAAAGCGCTTGGCCTCGCGGGCGGTCAGAGCGTCAAGACGGTCCTTGAGGACACCAGCGATGAGTTCGGCGGGCATGGGGGCACCTGTGGTTGCTGCCCCCTTATGCCGCCTAATTTGATCAAATTCAAGCGGTCGCTTCGCCGCAGCCCGATGCTTTCTTAGAGCGTGACCCGAACCTCGATCAATCGCGGTCCGTCGTGAGGTTGGCTCAGCGCCCAATGCAAGGCCTCGGGGTTTTGTGGCACCGAGGTGAAGGGCAGATCGCAGGCCGCAGCAAAGGGTTCCAGCCGCAAAGGCGAAGGCGAGCAGCCGATCACTTCGGTATTGGCGCCGCGCATCGCATCGGCAATCTCGTTGAAGGCAGCATTGTTCCAGACAACGAAGGTGATGGGCAGTTTCTCATCCACCGCAGTGCGCAATTCGCCGGGGGAAAACTGCAAGCCGCCATCGCCCAAAAGGCAAACCACTTTTTCGCCCGGAGCGGCAAGGGCGGCACCAACAGCGGCCCCCGTGCTGAACCCCAAGGCGCCAAAGCCTGAGGCCGCGTTGAAATAGCCGTTGGGGCGATCATGATCATAGGCCAGATTGGCGGCATAGATCGGCTGTGTGCTGTCGCCGACCAGAATCGAGCGGGGAAGGGCCGCGCGGATGGCCTCAACCATATCAAGACGCTCAGGCATCAGCGCATCAAGCGAGCCAAGCTCTTTGCGGGCCGCCTTGCTGGTTTGGGAGGCCTGCGCCGCTCCATTGGCCGAATGGGCCTTGGTCAAATCCAGTAAAGCGCGCATCGTCGCGCCTGCGTGGCCGCAAAAGGCAATGCCGGCGGGATGCCTATCAAGCTGGGCTTGGCTGATGTCGATACGGATCATCTGCGTCAAATCCGGGAAATTGCCGCGGGAATACATGTCGTAATCGGTGGGGCCGAGTTCGGTTCCGATGGCCAGAATTTGATCGGATTGCGTGATCAGGGCCCGGACAGACTCCAGACTGGCCGAGGCGGCAATGCACAGCGGATGCGCATGCATCATGCCGCGCGCGTTGACCGTCAGAATGACCGGGGCGTCAAGATGTTCGGCCAGCGCGATCAGGGTGGCTTCCTCGTGGCGGGTGCCGCCACCGGCAAGGATCACCGGGCGTTTGGCGTCATTCAGTCTGGTGGCGGCAAGGGCCAGTTCGGCCGCCGCAGGGATGACAGCGGCGGGCTTTTTGGCGGGGACTGCAAGCGGTGGGCAGGGCAAGGGCATCACATCAGTGGGCACTTCGATGTGAACCGGGCCGGGGCGGCCTGCGGTCATTTGCGCAAAAGCCCAGTCGAGGGTTTCGCCAACCATAGCCGGGTCGGTGATCTGGCGGGTTGGGCAAAGCGGGCGCACCATGGCCGCCTGATCGGGCAATTCATGCAGCATCCCCAGACCCTTGCCCAAGCTGCCGCGCTGGTTGACGCCGGAAATCACCAGCATCGGCACCGAATCCGCCGCAGCTTGGCCCATCGCTGTCAAGGCATTCAGCAGGCCCGGCCCGGTGATCACCAAAGCCACCCCCGGCTTGCCCGAAACGCGGGCGTAGCCGTCGGCCATAAAGGCACAGCCCTGCTCGTGGCGCGCGGTTACATGGCGGATCGGGCTGCCAGACAGGCCGCGATACATCTCAACGGTGTGCACACCGGGGATGCCGAAAACCACCTCGACGCCGCGCGCGGCAAGCCCCTCGACCAGACGTTCGCCAACGGTTTTCATGCGGCTTTTCCTTGTTTGCGGGCAACGAGATTCAAGATGCGGGTACAAGCGGTGATGATCTGCTCATCCGGTTTTGTGAGGCTGAAGCGCAGCCAGCCGTTCAGCGCCGGACCGAAACTTTCCCCCGGCATGATCGCAACCCGCTCTTCTTCCAGCAGGGTGATGGCAAATTCCTCACCGCTCATTCCGCTGGATCGAATATCGACAACGGTGAACATGCCGGCTTCTGGCCGATGAACGGCAAGGCCCAGCTTGCCATGAAGCATCTTGTAAATGATATCCGCCCGATGGGCAAAACGCTCGGCCATGCCTGCGGCCACGGGCGAGCGCTGCGATACGGCAAGCTCGGTCATATCGGCGATGAAGGGCTGGTTGCCGAAAAGCATCGTTTCGGCCACGGGTTGCAGATGGGTGATGAAATCCTCGGACCCGACGCACCAACCAGACCGGAAACCGGGCGCTGCATGGGATTTAGAGATCGAGGAGCAGACAACCACGCGGTCGGCCAGCCAATCGAGATCGAACGGCGAGACGAAATCGGTGCCGGTATAGACCATTTCCTCATAGACCTCGTCCGAGAGGATCCAAAGATCATGTTCGACCGCGAGCCGCCCCAGCGCCTCGATCTCATCGCGCCGCAGCACCGCGCCGGTCGGGTTATGGGGTGAGTTGAGAAACAACAGGCGTGTCTTTGGTGTAATCCGTTCGGCCACGTCGGCCGCCTGCATCCGAAACCCGTGCTCGGGCCGCAGCGGCACCGGAACCATCACGCCGCCGGGGGCTGCAATCACGCCCTCATAGCAGGCGTAAAGCGGATCGCCGACCAGAACCTCATCACCCGGACTGACCAAAACGTTCAATGTGGCATAGAGCGCGGTTTGTGTGCCCGGCAGCGCCAGGACTTGCCCGGTTGTAATCTCGCGCCCGGCGCGGATTGAATACTTTCGCGCCAAAGCCTGCAAAAGACCCGGCTCGCCCTGGCCATTGGAATAACCCAAACGCCCCGCATCCATGGCCTGCTTTGCCCGCTCGACCAGAAAATCAGGCGTCGGCACGTCCGGTTCGCCAATCGTGAGATGGATGAGATCGACACCCGCGGCTTTCAGGGCTTTGGCCTTGTTGTGGATATCCCATTTGGCACTGCCCAAAAGGGCAAGGCGATCAGTGATGCTGGCGTATTTCATGGCGAAACTCCGATTGGCGGCAAGGCCGTCGACAGATTAATTCCCAAGATCGCGCCTACCGAGGACAGGCCGATCCGTTCTAACTCGCCCGGCGCAAAATCTTGCGGCAGGGCACTTCCTTCAAGCCAAAGCCCATCCAACACCGCATTGCAGGCAATGGCCTCGGCGCGCAGGGACTCGGGCTTGGCCGCACGGGGCAGGGCCGCAATGAGGTCCTGCAAGAAATCGCGATAATCGTGATATCCCTTGGCATGGGCCGCGCGCATCGCCTCATCCCGGCGCACCTCATGCAGGAACCCGGCCCATAGGCCAAGTCGCAATGGATCAACCACCGGCGGACGCAAGGATGCCGCAACAAAGGCCGCAAGGCGGCCAATCGGGTTGGCGGGTGCGGTTTCCAGCACTGCGGCGTTGTCGAGCCGCATCTGATCCATCAGCCGCGCATAGGCCGCACGGGTCAACTCGTCCTTGGACAGAAAATAATGGCGGATCAGCCCGGGCGTGACATCGGCGCGCTCGGCAATCGCACGCACGGTTGCAGAGGAGGCACCGCCTTCAGCCACCAGTTCAAGGGCGGCTGTGATCAGCGCATCGCGGCGCATTTCTTCGCTTTCGCGGCGATAGGGGCGGCGGCTTTGGGCCATTGGTGTCCATCGTGATTATACGTCTGGGTAATTCAGCACGGGTATTGCAAAACCACAAGTGTTGCTTATCGGTTTTCGGCATTACCGCGACAATTTTGGTCGGAATACATCCTTGTGGATGATCACATCGGCCTGCGGATAGGCGTCCAGGATCGCCCGACGCAATCCTGCCCCAATATCATGCGCTTGATGCAGGGTCTGGTCGCCGTCAAGTTCGATATGCAGGTGAACGAAAACCCGGCTGCCGGCGGTGCGGGTTTTCAGATCGTGAAATCCGTAAACGCCGGGCCATTGGCGCGCGATGGCGGCGATTCCCTCGATGATACGCGGATCGGCCCGGCGGTCCATCAACGCGTCCCAAGCGCCTTTGCCGATCCGTAGCGCCCCCAATGCCAACATTCCCGCTGCCCCCAGCGCAACCACGGAATCAATGGAAACCAGGCCGAAACGCGAAGAAGCCCAAAGTGATATGATTGCCCCCAGATTGGGCAAGAGATCGCCCAGATAGTGCAAGCGATCCGCGGCAACCACCCGGCTGCCCGTGCGTTTGGCGATACTGCCCTGCCACCAAACCAGCAGCAGCGTGATCAGGATCGAAACCCCCATCACAACCATCCCCGAACCTTCGGCGCGCAAGGTGCCGTGTTGTGGATGGATCAGGCGAACTCCGGCGGCAAGGGCAATCACCGAGGCTGAGATCAGGATGAATAGCGCCTGTCCCAATGCGGCCAGATCCTCGGCCGAGGTATGGCCAAAGACGTGATCCTCATCTGGCGGGCGCGCGGCATAAATCAGCGCGGCGGTCGCCCCAAGCGACACCATCAGATCCATCGCGCTGTCGGCCAGAGATGCCGCCACCGAAAGCGCTCCGGTTTCCCCCAAGGCCCAGAGTTTCAGGCCAACGAGGACAGCGGCGACCAAAACCGACGCAAGGCCCGCTGAAATGTTGCTGGCGCTATGATCTTTTGCCGACACCGTCATACCCTTCACTTGTCCGCGCCAATCAGATGGCCCGATCGCAAGTGCCTTTTCGCCTCAAGAGCCTGACAATTCAATTGACGAGTTCATCGGGGTCCACGCCCCAAAGGCTGGTCTTTTCGATCCAGCCTTTCTCACCTTCTACACTTATCCGGCACCAATTTGAATTGCACTCCAGAAGTTTGCCAACCACGCCCAACTCGGCCTGATAGGCCACCTGTGAGGTGGGGTCGGATGTTGCGTGGAATTCGGCCATATCTGTGGTCACAAGCACGGTCCGAACCCCTGACAACAAGGCATAATGCACCCAGCCGCCCATGCCCTCGTTGTCTTCCACACGCCGCCAATGCTCGTGTTCGGCGGTGATGCGCAAGGGCATGCCGGGTTTGGTAAACACCCAGTCGATGCGGTGCGTCAGGCCCGGTCCGCGGCGGGCGTTGCCCTCGTTGCCCTTGAGGCTGACATAGCGCGGGATCGGAAGATTGGTCACTGCCCCCCGATGTGGATCGCGGGGGCGGTTATTTTGTGGCCCGCCATCTATGGCAGGCAGATCGGTCTCGACCCCATATTGCCCTTCTTCCTGCCCCCAGGCCAGTGGCGCCCGAGTTGCCAGCGCCAAGTACAAGGCACCTTTCAGAAAATCTGCCCGTTTCATCTCTGCCTATCCTTGCTTGCCGTTCTCGTGCAGTCATTTCAAAGTGACTGATCGCGCCAAACGTATTTCCGGGGCTTGTGCCTCGTCCCGCTTCCCGTCACTTTGCCACTCATACGGATGATTTGGAAGTGCAGGGAGAACAATGATGCCCGCAAACCGCCTGACTGTTGTTGTGACGCGACGGCTGCCTGAACCGGTTGAAACCCGGATGAAGGAGTTGTTTGACGTTGAATTGCGCGATCCCGATACAAGGATGAGCCGTGAGGAATTGGCGGCCGCCATGCAGCGCGCTGACGTTTTGGTGCCAACGCTCACGGATCATATTGATGCAGGCATGATCGCGCAGGCCGGGGACAGGCTGAAACTCATCGCGAATTACGGGGCTGGGGTTGATCACATTGATGTTGCAACCGCACGGCAACGCGGGATTTTGGTTTCGAACACCCCCGGCGTTGTGACCGATGATACGGCTGATATGACGCTGGCGCTGATTCTGGCGGTGACGCGGCGTATTCCTGAGGGGCTGGCGATGATGCAGGCCGGCGAGTGGGAGGGCTGGTCGCCCATGGCGATGCTGGGCGGCCGTTTGGGCGGGCGCAGGCTGGGGATTTTGGGGATGGGGCGGATCGGGCAGGCTGTGGCCCGCCGCGCCCGGGCTTTTGAGATGCAGGTGCATTACCACAACCGCAAAAGGGTGCGCCCCGAAGTGGAGGCCGAATTAGAGGCGACCTATTGGGAAAGCCTTGACCAAATGGTCAGCCGGATGGACATCTTGTCGATCAACTGCCCGCACACGCCGTCGACCTTTCATTTGATGAATGCCCGGCGGTTGAAGCTGATGAAGCCAAGTGCGGTGATTGTGAACACCTCTCGCGGTGAGGTCTTGGATGAAAACGCGCTGACGCGGGGGTTGCGGGCGGGTGAGTTGGCTGGTGCCGGGCTGGATGTCTATGAGCGCGGTGCCGAATTGAACCCCCGATTGCGCGATGCGCCCAACGTGGTCTTGCTGCCGCATATGGGCTCTGCCACCGTAGAGGGGCGGGTTGAGATGGGCGAAAAGGTCATCATCAACATCAAGACCTTTGCCGATGGCCACCGCCCGCCCGATCAAGTGGTGCCGGGAATGTTCTGACCGGCGCCGATGTGACAGAAGGGCGGGCCAGGCGGTTCAAAGCCGTATTGCCTGCCGCTCTTTCTGGACGGCTGTGACGCAGGGTTCTGAAAGACCTTGACGCATGGCAAGGAAAGCCCGGAGATGGCTTTGCCGATTTTGCTGGGGCGTCATGGTTGCCATGAGGAAAAGCGCATTTTTCCGTGGTCTTGATGGTTGAACCTTTTGGGAAGCGGGACTAGCTAGGCAGCATAGGTTCAACTGCGGGGCGACATGGAAATTTTCACATACGCCGGTTTTGTTGCCTTGATGCAGGTGATCGGGATCGACCTTGTTCTGGCCGGCGACAATGCGATTGTCATCGGCCTTGCGGCGGCGGGTTTGCCCAAAGAACAACGCTCCAAGGCCATTCTGGTTGGCATTCTGGCCGCAACGGTTCTGCGGATCGGCTTTGCATTGATTACCACGAAATTGCTGGCGATTGTTGGCCTGCTGCTGGCGGGCGGTGTGTTGCTGCTGTGGGTGTGCTGGAAGATGTGGCGCGAGCTGCAATCGGATATGGCCGATCACAACCGCGCCGATGAGGCTTTGTCGGGGATTGATCTGGATGATGACGGCTTGATCGCAGCTGGTGGTCCGCGCAAGAGCTTTGCCCAAGCCGCATGGCAGATCGTTCTGGCGGATGTGTCGATGTCGTTGGACAATGTGCTGGCCGTGGCGGGTGCGGCGCGCGAACATCCCACCGTTTTGGTGATCGGCCTGATCTTGTCGATTGCAATGATGGGCCTGGCTGCATCCTATATCGCGCAGCTTTTGAACCGCTTTCGCTGGATTGCCTACCTTGGTCTGGTCATCATCGTCTATGTGGCGCTGGATATGATCTGGCGCGGCTGGCATGAGGTTGCGCCGATGGTGCTCTCGCCGCTTGGATAAAACCGGCTTAGGCGCGCGCTGGAAGGCGCGGCTTTTTGCCGCCAAAGGCATTCAAAAGCACTGCCACCAGCAAGATTGCGCCGCCAGTCGCCGTTGCCGTTGAGACCGTTTCGCCCAAGGCAAGCCAGACCCAGACCGGCGCCAGCAAAACCTCGGTCATGGAAAGCAATGTTGCTTGTGCCGCAGGAACCACGCGGCTGCCGATGGTGTAAAGCAGCATTCCACCCGCCAATGTGACCACACCCATGCCAACAGACACCACGATATCATGCGCAGGCACCAGCAACGCCTGACCCAGCAGGTGCGCAACCACGGCCCCGGTGAGCACGGAAAAAAACGCCCCGATGGCCACTGCGGGAAACATGCTGTCCACTTTGCCCCAACGCAACGCCACGGTAAAACTGCCAAAGCCGAAAGCCGAGATCAGGGCCGCGATATTGCCGTCAACCGCACCACGGCCAATGGACCCGCCCACCATCACCAACACGCCACAAGCCGCCAAGGCCATGCTGAACCAAGTCAAGGGCGCAACGGTTTCTCCCAGCAACAGCCGTCCAAGGATCGCCGCGAAAAACGGCGAGGCCGAAAACAACAAGACAGCATTGGCCACGGTTGTGGCCTGGAAGGCATAGATTGCCCCGGCAAAAGCAAGCACCAGACTGATGCCCCCCGCCACCGCGCCCAAACCAGCCGACCTGAAGCCTTGCAGGAACGGGCCTTGGCTGGTCAGCCCGATCCAGACCAATATCACCGTCATGGTTCCCAGCGAGCGCCAAAACAGGATCGTCCATGCCCCCGCCTCATGGATGTTGCGAATGATCAGGCCTTGGGTTGACCAGATCAGGCCCGCCAACAGGATCAAGGCCGCGCCGGTGGTGAATTTCATCAATAGCCCCCAATTTCTGCCAAGGCTGCGATGAAGCCACCCGGCGGGCTGTTCCAATTGCGACCACAAACGGCGTGATTGCAGCGGCTTGGCTTAAAAG
>CBDUEF010000003.1:0-21376 GCA_965366095.1 uncultured Cypionkella sp.
GAACCCCTCTTGCCTGGTTGAAAACCAGATGTCCTAACCGATAGACGAACGGGCCGTGCTTCGGGCTATCTAGACGGGCGGGGCGGGGCATGCAAGGGGAAAATGCGCTGGATTTGGGCTAGAGAACTGCCGCGTCTTCGAGACGAAGTTGCGGTTTCGAGCGACCACCCCAGGTATTCATTTCCAGCCGTCCGGCAAGGTGAAACCGGCGGTGGCCGCCCTCTGAGAGCGCCGCCCCTAACGGGGTATCGAAGGCGCCAAAGGCGATGGCTTCAAGTTTCGGGCCGTCACCAAAGGTCAGTCGCAGATGACTTTCGCCAATGCGGCGCGCAGTAACGGCCATGTCGGCAAAGGCAAAACGTGGGGCAGGGGCCGAGGCCCCAAACGGCCCGGCGCTTTCGATTTGTTCGATAAATCCATAACTTGCGGCGGAAGGCGTCAGTAGGCTGTCGATCTGAAGATCGGCTTTGCCGCCCTCGCCGGCGCCTTGGCGGGCCAAAAGATCAGAAAGCCGCGCCATCGCCTCGTCCAACTTATCGCGCGCGACCGTCAGGCCCGCCGCCATCTTGTGACCGCCGCCTTTGATCAGCCACCCCTCAGCGGCAAGGCGGTGAATGGCGGCGCCCAGATCAACGCCGCTGATCGAGCGGGCCGAGCCTTTGCCCTCATCGCCATCAAGACCGATGACCACGGCCGGGCGGTGGGTGGCCTCTTTGAGCCGCGCCGCGACGATGCCGACCACGCCGGGGTGCCAACCTTCGCCTGCCGCCCAAACCAGCGGGCCGTCCAGCCCGCGGCTTGCCGCCTGCTCCAGCGCCGCTTCGCGCACCCGCGCCTCGATGTCGCGGCGCTCGGTGTTCAAGAGGTCAAGCCGTTCGGCCAGGGCCGCCGCCTCATGCGGATCGTCGGTGGACAACAGCCGCGCGCCCAGATCGGCCTGACCGATGCGACCCCCTGCATTTATGCGCGGACCCAGCAGAAACCCCAAGGCGTAGGGGGTGGGGGCCTGATCCATGCGGGCGATGTCGGCAAGGGTGCGCAGGCCGATCCGCTCGCGCCGCGCCATCACCTTAAGGCCTTGGCGCACCAGCGCGCGGTTGACGCCGATCAGCGGGGCGACATCGGCGACGGTGGCAAGAGCCACCAGATCGAGCATGGACATCAGGTCAGGGCCGGTTATCGATTGGCTCCGCAGTTGGCGGTTGGCCTCGACCAGCATCAGAAACACCACCGAGGCGGCGCAGAGGTGGCCAAGGTCGCCCGGTTCATCCTGACGGTTGGGGTTGACCACGGCATAGGCGGGGGGGAGGGTGTCGCCGCCCAAATGGTGATCCAGAACAATGACATCGCAGCCGGCGGCGGCAATCGGATCATGGCTGAGCGTGCCGCAATCGACGCAGACGATCAGATCATGCGCGGCCCCAAGCTCGGCCATGGCGGGGACGTTGGGGCCGTAACCTTCGTCGATGCGGTCGGGGATATAGAGCGTGGCCTTGGCCCCCATGGCGCGCAGCCATGTGATCAGCAGTGCCGCCGAGGTGCCGCCGTCAACGTCATAATCGGCAAAGATTGCAATACGTTGGCGGGAATTGAGAGCATGAAGAAACCGGGCGGCGGCCTTGGCCATATCGGCAAGGCGCAAGGGATCGGGCAGAAGATCGCGCAGTTGCGGGGCCAGGAAAGACGGCACTTCGGCGGGGGTAACGCCGCGCGCGACTAGGGTGGCGCAAAGGGCAAGCGGCAGTTTGGTGATCTGGGCCATCGCCTCGGCCAAGCGTTCGGCCTCGAGTGTCGGGCCGATCCAGCGACGGCCGGTCAGCGAGGAGTCCACTGAGAGAAATGCGCGTTGGGTCATGGTGCCGTTGTGCCCCAGACCGGCGCGCGCCACAAGAGCTGAGGCGCGCTTTGGGCTAAGGGCTTATTTCAAGGGGCTTTTATAGATCATCCGGCGGACCGATCCGGTTTTGGAACGCATCAGGATGGTTTCGGTGGTGACCCATCCGGGCTCCATCTTGATGCCTTGAAGGATCGAGCCTTGGGTCACGCCAGTGGCGGCAAAGATCACGTCGGCGGTGACCATATCATCGCGGGTGTAGATGCGGTTCAGATCGGTGATCCCAGCCTTGGCGGCGCGGTCTTTCTCATCGCTGTTGCGAAACAAAAGCTGGCCGTAAATCTGCCCGCCCATGCATTTGAGGGCCGAGGCGGCAAGCACGCCTTCGGGGGCGCCGCCCGAGCCCATATACATGTCGATCCCGGTAGATTCGCTTTCCGCACAATGGATTACGCCCGCCACGTCGCCATCGGTGATCAGCCGGATCGCGGCGCCGGTGGCGCGGACTTCGGAGATCAGTTTCTCATGCCGGGGGCGTTCGAGGATGCAGACGGTGATCTCATCGGCGGCGACACCTTTGGCGCGGGCGAGGGCGCGGACGCGTTGGGCGGGGGACATGTCAAGGGTGACGGTATCGGGGGCGAAGCCGGGGCCGATGGCCAGCTTTTCCATATAAACATCAGGGGCATGCAACAAAGTGCCGCGCGGGGCCATGGCAATCACGGTCAGGGCGTTGGGCATGTCTTTGGCGGTGAGCGTCGTGCCCTCCAACGGATCAAGCGCGATATCCACCGCCGGGCCGTGGCCGGTGCCGACCTTTTCCCCGATATAAAGCATCGGAGCCTCATCCCGCTCACCTTCGCCGATCACCACAACGCCCGAAATATCCAGCAAATTCAACTGGTCGCGCATCGCATTCACGGCCGCCTGATCTGCTGCTTTCTCATCGCCGCGCCCGATCAGGCGGGCCGAGGCCAGCGCCGCCGCCTCAGAAACGCGGGCAAGACCGAGGGACAGGAGGCGGTCTTGAAACTCGGAGACGTCGGCCATTTGGGCATCCTTTGGCTGGGGTTGGTGAAAGCCTTACCCCCGCACCGGGCGGGCGGCAAGGATGGTTTCGCTAACGTGGGGGCGAAGTTTTGCCGGTATGCGGGACATATGCCGGACATATGCGGGACATATGCGCAGCGTATGCGGATTTTCCCGCTGCCTAAACCTCTTCGATGCGCAGGGCCACGGGGGCGCCGACCAGCACGCCGGTGGCGGCAAACAGGCCGATGGCGTGGTCAAGATCGTCGCGGGTGGCCTTGTGGGTGACGATCAGCACCGGGGCGTCGCTGCCCTCATGGCGGTATTGGCGCATCTGGTCGATGGAGACGCCCGCCTCGCCCAGACAGGTGGCGATTTTGGCCAGCGCACCGGGTTTGTCGAGCAGGGTCATGCGCAGGTAATAGGGCGCAGGCGTGGCACTTTTGGCGGCTTGCGGTGCGGCAAGGCTGTGGGCCGGTTGGCCGAAGGTGGGCAGGCGCAGCCCGCGCGCGATGTCGATCACATCCGACATCACGGCGCTGGCGGTGGGGCCCATGCCGGCGCCGGGGCCACGCAGCACGATCTGGCCGACCGAGTCGCCTTCAAGCACCACCATATTGGTGCCGCCCTGCAACTGGCCCAAGGGGCTGTCGGCGGGGACAAGGCAAGGCGACATCCGCTGTTCCAGCCCGCGCCCGGTAAGTTGCGCAACCCCCAGCAGTTTGATCCGATACCCCATGTCGGCGGCCAGATTGATGTCGTCAATCGAGATTTTGCCGATGCCTTCAAGTTCGACCGCATCAAAGCTGACTTGGGTGCCAAAGGCGATAGCGGCCAAGAGCGCCAGTTTGTGGCCCGCATCAATGCCGCCGACGTCCAAATTCGGATCGGCCTCAAGATAGCCAAGCTGCTGGGCGGCATCGAACACCGCCTGATAGCTGAGGCCTTCGTTCTGCATCCTTGTCAGGATGTAATTGCAAGAGCCGTTCATCACCCCCATGACGCGGCGGATCTGGTTGCCGGCAAGGCCCTCGGTCAGCGCCTTGATCACCGGGATGCCACCGGCAACGGCGGCCTCAAACCGGATCACCCGGCCTGCAGCCTCGGCAGCAAGGGCGAGCGCTTGGCCGTGATGGGCGAGCAGCGCCTTGTTGGCGGAAACCACGTCTTTGCCTGCGGCGATGGCGGCCTCGGTGGCGGCACGGGCCGGGCCTTCATGGCCGCCCATCACCTCGATGAAGACATCAACATCGGCGCGGCGGGCCAAGGCAACTGGATCGGTTTCCCAAGCATAGGCCGACAGATCAGCATCGCGGTTCTTGGAACGGTCGCGCGCCGAGACAGCGGTGATCACCACCGGGCGGCCCGTGCGCAGAGCGATCAGATCGGCATGGTCTTGCACGATCTTGACCACGCCAATGCCAACGGTGCCGAGCCCGGCAAGACCGATACGAAGAGGGGTGGCGAGCATGGCAGACTCCGTGATTGATTTGGTCGCCCGGTGTTAGCGGGTTCGCGCGACCAGTGCAACGCGGCTGCTTGGCGGGATCAGCGGTTGCGCAAGGCGGCGGCGCGGGCGCGTAGGGCTGCGGCGCGCGCGGCTGCGCTTTGGCCAGCGGCTTCGGCACCCGAGCTTTGCGCATCGACGGCCAAAAGCTGATCAATCGGCAGTAGGGGCGGCGGTTGGCCGGCGACCGGGGCGGCGCGTTCGGCGCTGTCCACCTTGGGAAAGGTGGCGCAAGCGCCAAGCGAAAGGCAGGCGGCCAGAATGGAAAGGCGCTTGGTCGAATGGGAAAGGCACTGGGTCAATGCGGTTTTCATGCGGGTCGCACTCGTTGGGTGCGCTATTCTAGCGCGGCTCGGGTCAAAGCTGAACCGGAATATTCGAGCCTTGGCGCGCTGTTGAAAAAGCCTTCCGCGACGGGCGCGAAAGGCTGGGGGCCAAAGCTGGCCGGTTTCAGGTGCAAGCCATGCCGGACAGGCAGATCTTGGGCACAAAGCGCGGTCTGGTGACGATGAACTGGCTCATCTCGGTATTGTCGAGCCCGACATCGAACAGCGGCGTATAGGTAACCCAGGTTTCCACCAGCACCACGAAATCGCCATCCGCCATATTGGGGATTTTGCCGGTCATTGATGCCAGATTTGCGGTGGTCAACTGCGGCATCACATTCCCCGGCGAGCGCGACCAGTGAACCTCGAAGCGGTTGTTGATCTGGCTGAAGGTGATCGAGGTCACGCGCATCTTGACGCTGGCGCTTTCGCGGACCAGAAAGTTCATCGAGGTGCGCAAGCCGGTGATATAGTTGGTATCCAGCGGCAGCATTTCGCGTGAGACCATATCTGAAATCGTATAGGAGGCCTTTTGCACGGAATTGATCATGCGAAAGGCATCCCAATACACATACATCGCCATATAGGCCCAGATCAGCATCGGCAAAGTGATCACCATTTCGGCGATGACCGAGCCACGCTCGTCGCGGCGAAACCGTGTCAATTGGGTGAGAAGGAAATCCATGTTCATCGTCCTCAGAGCGGTTCTGTGACAAAAGCAGAGACGGACACCAGCGCATAGCCGCCCTTATCATCGACGGCGAGCAATTGGCCAAGACCCATGGTCGGGAAGATCGCATCCTGAACGACGCAGATCCGCACCAGCATGATATCGTTCTGCTGGCCGATCTGAAGCGCCGTCACCGGCTCGATATCCTCGTCGCGGTCAACGCAGGCCACGGCGGTGGTTGGCAAAACCCAGGTTGCGGTGTTCACCCTTGTAAGCTCGACCGTGATGGCATCAAGGCAATTGGTGAAGATCACCGTGCGGTTGCAGACCTCGGCCTTGAGCAGGTCTTTGGTGGGCAAGGGATAATGGCCAAGGCGCAATTCGCGCATGGTCATATCTACAGCGCGGTCCAGCATGATCGTGCGGGTCATCAGCAGGCCATTCTCAAAGAAACCGGCAAAAACGATCAGCATCGCGGGCACGGCAATCACAAACTCGACCGAGGGGTTGCCGTCTTCGTTGCGCAGCAGATGTTTGATCTGGGCGATCAGGCGTTTCATTGGGTCAACCTCAATTGACTGATGTTGGAGGCGATGGTGCGGAAGGCGGTTTTGATCTGCAAACCCTGGGCGTTGAAGTAATGGGCGGGCGAAGACGCACAGTTCGAGATGGCGGCCTGACCGTTGGTCGGGGCCTCGAAGGCAATGCCGTAGATGGTGACGCCTGCGGCTTTCGACTTGGTGCAGATGCTGGCAAGCTGGGTGTCCATCGTGCCGGTTGGGGTGACAACCTTGAACAGGGCCATGGCGTCGTTATAGGCATTGGTGCGGCCGGTGCCAGATGAGCCAAACGCGCGGGCATAGAATTGCCAGGCCACATAGCTGAGGCGCATGTTTGACCAGACCTGTTGCCAGGTTTGAACCGTGCCGGATTTCCACGGCGTTGACTGCCAGGTGGCGTTGTAGGGGACCCAGTATTTGCTCGATCCGGCGCGGGTGGCGTGATAGATCGAATAGTTGCCATCAGTGCCCTTGTAGATCACGGAATTGCCGGATTTGTAATCATTCGTCACCCGCTCTTCGGCGAAATGCTCGCCATCGGTCATCAAAACGATCACCTTCATCGCCTCGCGGTCGTCGTAATCATAGGGGCGGCCTTCCAAAAAGGACTGCATCTTGTTGGCCGAGATCAGTTGCGAGAACATTGGCCGCGCGCCGGGATCCATCAGCGCCATGCCCCAGTTGAGGCCGGCGTTGATCGAGGTGGCGCCCACAGCCGTCAGGCCTTGGATATAGCCTTTGAGGGCGACGGCATCGGTGGACGGCAGGCGCACGATATTTGTGGTGGAAGACGGGCACCACAGGTTTGCATCATTGGGAACCGCATTGCTGTCGGTGGTCGAGACATAGCTGGTGGTCTGGTTGGTGGAGGAATAGGTATCTGCATCGGCCGTCATCGGCAGCGCAAGGCTACGTGACATGCCCAGCTGGTTATAGGTGCTGGCGGGCAAATCGACGCAATCCACACCCGGTGAGTTGTTGGCGAGGGTGCGGTTGTATTTCTGGCCCAGAACCGTGCCCAGGTTGACCTGACCATTGAACGGCACCAAAGCAATGGCGATGCGGTGCTCGGGGTCGCTGGACAGAACGGTGTCGACAAATTCCTTGGCCGCCGTTTTCAGGTTGGTCAGCTTGGAGTTGCTGTTCATCGAGCCAGAGATATCGAGCACCAGAGTGATCTCAACATTGGTGACGCGTTGTTCAGCCATGGAATGGCCGTTAATGGCGACGCCCGTGTAGTTGAGGCCCTTTTGCCGCCAGCTGTTGTTGCCTTCGGTGGTCATATAGCTGGCCATGTCGGGCTGATCCATAAAGTTGGAAATCGGGTTCGACAAAGCAACGGCCGTGGCCTCGACTTCACGAAAGTTGATGCCCTCGCGCACAGACACCGGGCCGAGGTAATCGGTCAGCCCGGCCTTGGCAAAGTAATCATTCACCACATCTTCGGCGTCGAGTGTCTGGGTCAGCGAGGCGGCGGCCAGAGTCGCGCGGTCAAGGGTGTTTTGCAGCGTGGTCCGCGTGGTTTCAAAACGCATGACGTCGATCGCGAAAGAGCCCATGAAGACCATCAGCCACAAAAACACCAGCGCCAGAATGATCAGTGCCCCGTCTTCGTCGTGCGAAAACCGGCGCAGATGTGCCGATGCGGCGGCGTAAAGCCGGTTGGGGTTCTGGGGGCGTTTGGTTGCGCGATTGGCCTGCATCATCAGTCTCCATTGGCACCAAGTTTGCGACGTATGTCGAAACTGTGGCCAGAGTGGGAATAGTCTGAGGATCAAAAGGCAGGAGAGCTGCGGCGAAAATATGGCATGGACCGGGAGTTTTCGACGGCATTTTGCGCCGCTTTTGCCGGGGTGGAAACAGTGCAGGGAACGGGCCGCAATTGGTGCCGGATGTGAAACGAGGGCCGGTTTTGCGGCGGCCCATAGAGTGGGGGGGCGCCGTTTGGGAGGGGCTTTGCGAATCGCATAAAACAGGGTCACGCATGGAGGGCCTACCTTTTCGTTAACACCTCCGGGGCAGGGCCAAAGAGGGTTACTGTGTCAGGCGGAGCTGGGTGATGTTGCTGGCGATGGTGCGAAAAACGGTTTGGATCGCTGGCCCGTAGGTGGCGAAATATCGACTGCCCGAGCCTGCGCATTGCGAAATCTGGTTCTGACCATTGGCGGGGGCTTCAAAAGCGATGCCATAGACGATCACGCCTTGCGCCCTTGCCAGCCCGCAGGTCTGCTGCAATTGCGCATTCATGCTGGCCACTGACGCATAGTTGGACTGCATGGTGTTGAAGGCATTGTTATAGGCGGTGGTCCGGCTCGGGCCGTCGGTGCCAAGGGCGCGGCCATAGAACTGCCAGGCCACATAGCTGAGTTTCAGATTGGCCCAGATGTCTTTCCAGTCTTGCTGCGCAAAGCCCGCGCCCGAATTCCAGGCGGTCGCCTGCCATAGGGCCAGATGCGGCACCCAGAACTTATTCGCCCCGGCACGGGCCGCGTGAAAGATCGAATACTGCCCGTCGCCATTGCTGCGATAGATCGGGGAAGCGCCGGTCTTGTAATCATCATTGACGCGGTTATGGGCCACATGCTCGCCGTCGGTCATCAACACGATCACCTTCATCGCGGTGCCTGCAGCGACATCGGCATAGTCAAACGGGCGGCCCTCAAGCGTATCTGCCATGGCATGCGACGAGATCAGCGCGCTGTAGATCGGGCGGGTTGAGGGATCGAGCATCACCGTGCCCCATTTCATCCCCATCATGATCGAGGTGTTGCCCCCGGCCTGCAAGCCATTGATCTGCGCCTGCAAAGTGGGGATGTCCTGGCTTGGAAGCCGCACGATGTTGATGGTGGTGGGTTTGCAAAAGGCCGAGGAATAGTTCGGCACGGCATAGTTGGCATTCAGCGGCGAGACATACCCATTGGTGGTGTCGGTGCCATAGGCGATATCGGCATAGGCCATCATCGGCAGCGGCAGGGCACGCGACAGCGACAGCGCGTTAAAGCTGGTCAGCGGCAGCTCGACACAGTTCACATCCGCCACACCATGCTGATTGACCGCATTGTATTTCGCCCGCAGCACCGGGCCCAGATTGACCTGTGCGTTATAGGGCACGATCGCAATCGAAATGCGGTGTTGGCTGTCATTGGCAAGCACGTTTTGCACAAATTCGGCCGCTGCGACTTTGAGGTTGGCGATTTTCGCGCCCGACATCGAGCCCGAGATATCCAGCACCAAGGCGATCTCGACGTTCGAGATATGTTGCTCGGCCACAGAGCCGGCAATGGCGTCAAGCGAGTCGATGCCCAGAAGATGCAAGAACAGCGGTTTGGAATCGGCGATGCCGGTGGCGGTAACCTGGCGGAAGTTGGCAATGCCAGAGCCTGCCGCCGGGCTGACGGTGACAGAGTTGAGCTGGTCGGTCATCCCGGCCTTGGCAAAATAGTCATTGACCACCGCTGTAGGGTCAAGCCGCTGGTTCAGCGATGCGGCGGCAAGGGTGGCGCGGTCAAGGGTGTTTTGCAGATTGGTGCGGGTGGCTTCATAGCGCATCACATCCAGCGCAAAGCCGCCCATCCAGATCATCAAGGTCAGAAAGATCAGCGCAAAGACGATCAGCGCGCCGTCTTCATCGCGGGCAAAACGGTTAATGGCAATCATCAGTCTGGGGGCGGCGCGCATCTGGAAACCCTTCATCATCGCAGAACACAATTGGTCGTCCGATTGAAAAGATCGCCCCCAATCTTTCACCGTTCTGCCACATCGCTGCCCAGAAGTTGTGGCAAAATTGTGGCAGAGGTGGTTAGAGCGTGGCGGTGGCGGGTTTGTGGAAACAGTGCCAGCAAGGGTTCGGAATTGTTGCAAATGCCGCAACAGGCTTCATGGCGGGAACGGGGCAGTTCTTGATCGGTTTGCGCAAAATCGAATCACTAATGAGTCAAATGTTCTGCAATCGCGACCACGATTCATGCTGAATCGGTCGGCAAGACGCGCTAGGAGTAGAGGGGCGCACAATCGCGCGGGCCGGACAAGGAAGAATGGCATGCATGTTTCTGGAGAACCGAGTTTTCGCGAATCCGTCGATCTGATGTTCCGGCGGGCGACCGCCCTGATGGATCTGGGGCCGGGGTTGCAGGAAAAAATTCGTGTCTGCAACTCGACCTATACGGTGCGCTTTGGCGTGCGCCTGCGCGGCAAGATCGAGACCTTTACCGGCTATCGCTCGGTGCATTCCGAACATATGGAGCCGGTCAAAGGCGGCATCCGCTATTCGCTTGGCGTCAATCAAGACGAGGTCGAGGCACTTGCCGCGCTGATGACCTATAAATGCGCTTTGGTGGAAACGCCATTTGGCGGAGCCAAGGGTGGGCTTTGCGTTGATCCGCGCGCCTGGGACGAGCATGAGATGGAGCAGATCACCCGCCGTTTCGCCTATGAGCTGATCAAGCGCGACCTGATCCATCCGGCGCAAAACGTGCCCGCGCCCGATATGGGCACCGGCGAGCGGGAGATGGCCTGGATCGCCGATCAATACGCGCGCATGAACACCACCGATATCAACGCCAAGGCCTGCGTCACCGGCAAGCCGCCGCATGCGGGCGGTATTCAAGGCCGGGTCGAGGCCACCGGGCGCGGCGTGCAATATGCGCTTCAGGCGTTTTTCCGCCATCCCGAGGATGCGGCCAAGGCCGGGCTTTCGGGGGATCTCGACGGCAAGAAGGTGATCATTCAGGGGCTTGGCAATGTGGGCTATCACGCCGCCAAATTCGTCAGCGAAGAGGACGGTGCCAAGGTGATCGCGGTGATCGAACGCGACGGCGCGATTGTTGACGATAACGGCATCGATATCGAGGATCTGCGCCAGTGGATGAACCGCAACGATGGCTTGTTGGCCAAATATCCCAAGGGCAAGCATGTGATCAATGGTGCCTCGGTGCTGGAGCATGACTGCGACATCCTGATCCCGGCAGCGCTGGAGGGCGTGATCAACCTGGGCAATGCCGTGCGGATCAAGGCGCCCTTGATCATCGAGGCGGCGAATGGCCCGATCACTTTTGGCGCGGATGAGATCTTGCGCGCCAAGGGCTGCGTGATCATCCCCGATATGTATGCCAATGCCGGCGGGGTGACAGTGTCCTATTTCGAATGGGTGAAGAACCTGTCGCATATCCGCTTTGGCCGGATGCAGCGGCGCGCCGAAGAGGGGCGCAGCCGGATCTTGGTTGAGGAACTTGAGCGCCTGTCAGCGGATCAGGGGCTTGGCTGGCAGTTGACCGCGGATTTCAAGGCCAAGTTCCTGCAAGGCTCGGATGAATTGGCGCTGGTGCGCTCGGGCTTGGATGACACCATGCGCGGGGCCTATTCGGCAATGCGCGAGATCTGGCATGGGCGCGGCGATGTCGATGATTTGCGGGTGGCGGCCTATCTTGTGTCTATCGGGCGGATTGCGGCGACGTATAAATCCAAGGGCTTGTAAGGCGTTGTTGATGTGATTTTGCCGGGGGCGGGCCAAGGCCTGCCCCTTTTGCTTCAGGCGATGATGGCATTATTCATTTGACCTTTGGCTGTTGTTGGGCAGGCTGCGACGATGCTGCGCATCTGTCTCTTGATCTGTGCCTTGATCAGCCCTGCCGGGGCTGAAACCCGTGCGCTGATGGAGGAAAGTTTTACCGTGGCGCAAGAGGGTCAGGCCTCGGCTGCGGGGGCTGCCCTGCGCCAGATCGGGCAACGCGCGGCGCTGGGCGATGATGCTTTGGCGGTGGTGTTGCGCGAACGCCAAGCCTTGGCCGGGCGCAAGCAAGAGGTCGAGGCGGCGCTGGCCGAGGAGGGTGCGGATCGCACCGAACTTGGCGGGCAGGTGGATCAGATGGCGCTGGAGTTGCGGGTGATGGATGCGCGCATCGCCAAGGATTTTCCGCGTTACGGTGAATTGACCCAGCCGCAGCCCTTGGCCCTGCCCGAGGTGGCGCGGTTGTTGAAGGGCGACGAGGCGTTATTGCTGTTCTTTGTCGGCAATGACGCAACCTATGTCTGGGCGGTTAGCCCAACGCAGCAGGGCTGGCATTCGATCAATGCCGGCAAGGTGGCGATGGCCGAGATCGTGACCAACCTGCGCAACAGTATCGGGTCGGTGGCGGCGTCGCGCAGTGCGGTGCCGCTCGATGGCGAGGCCGCGCCGCAAGCGGGATTTGACCGCACGTTGTCGGCAGGGCTTTACCGGGCGCTGTTGGCGCCGCTGGAGCCGGTGTTCGGGCAGGCCAAGCATCTCTACATTGTGCCTGACGGGCCGTTGACCAGCCTGCCGTTTTCGGTGCTGATTGCTGATCCCACTATGAAAGGGCAGACGAGGAATGCCGCCGAGCTGCGCGCAACGGATTGGCTGATCAAGCGCCATGCGATCACCACGCTGCCTTCGGTCGAGGCGCTGGGCGTGGTGCGGCGGATGACGCCGCCCGAGGGCGATTTGCTGGCCTTTGCCGGGTTTGGCGATCCGGTGTTGGGGGGCACGATGCAACTGGCCAGCCTGTCACGCGGGCCGGGGCTGATGCGCAACGGCGTGGCGGATGTCGATCAGCTTTCGGCGCTGGCGCCCTTGCCGCAGACCCGGGCCGAGTTGTTGGGGATTGCGCGGTCTTTGGGGGCGGGGCCGGAAACCGTGCGCTTGGGCTCAAAGGCGACCGAAGGCGCGGTGAAATCGGCGGACCTCTCAAAAACGCGGGTGCTGGCCTTTGCCACGCATGGGCTGTTGTCGGGCGATCTCAAGGGCTTGGACGAGCCTGCACTGGTGCTGACGCCGCCTTTGATGCCGGACAAGCAAGACGACGGCTTGCTGACGGCCTCGGAAATCACTGACCTCACGCTCAATGCCGATTGGGTGGTATTGTCGGCCTGCAATACGGCGGGGGGCGAGACGCCGGGGGCCGAGGGGCTGTCGGGGCTGGCGCGGGCGTTTTTGTTTGCCGGCGCGCGCTCGATTCTGGTCACGCATTGGCCGGTGCGCGATGATGCGGCGGCGCGGATCACCACGGATGTGTTTGCGCGGCTGAAAGACGGGCGGGCGGCGGGCAAATCCGAGGCGTTGCGCCAAGCGATGCTGGCCCTGATGGCGGATGCGAGTGATCCGAGCCTGGCCGAGCCTGCGGCCTGGGCGCCGTTTGCGCTGGTGGGAGAGGGCGAATGAGGTGGGTGCTGCTGGTGCTGGTGTGGCTTGCGCAGCCCTTGCAGGCGCAGGCGCCTGATGTGAATGAGGTGATGTTGCGGTTGGCCCCGTTGATCGAGGCCAATGACGCGGACGGGGTCAACGCCTATCTGAGTGCGGCTGTCCGTGAGGCGCGCGCAGCCGAAAGGCTGGATGGCGATTGGGGGGTGGTTTTTGCGATGTTCTCGGATCAGGTCCGCCTGAGCCTCAAGAACCCGGCCTATGCGTTGCGATTGGCCGAAGAGGGGCTTGAGCTGGTGGCGGCCAGTGCAAACCCTGATCCCAATATCGTTGCCGCTCTGAACATCTCACGCGCCTATGCGCTGGCCGATCTTGGGCGCAGGGCCGAGGCGGCGGAAATTGCGACTTTGGCGCTGCCGGCAATGCGGCAGGGCTTTGGCGAGCAAGCGGCAGCGGATTTGCAGGCCAATGCGGCGCTTTGGGCCGGGGGGGCCATCGGGGCCGACAATCTGGCGGCGGAGGATCTGGCCCTGCAGGTGTTGGATGAGGGCTATCACGCGCTGCGTCAGGGCGACAATGGCGCGGCTCTGACTTATGCCGCGCGGGCGCTGCTGCCCGAAGACTCGGGGCTGGATGCGGCCAAGGTGCGCGCGGTCAATTTGGGGGCTGCGGCGCTGCGCGGTCAGGCGCTGTTCATGCTGGGTCGGACCGATGAGGCGATGGCGGAATACCTGGCGGCGGCGGCGGTGCTGGTGCCCGATTGGCAAACCGCCGCCGTGCGCCCTGGCGAGGATGCGCGCGGCTGGGAGGTGTTTTTCTGGCTGGGGCGGGCAGAAATGCAGGCTGGCAAGCCTGATCTGGCGCGCCTTGCCTTTGATTGGGCGGCGGCTTTTCCCGCCCGTGCCGACGACCGGCTGAGCATGACATTGCAGCGCGTCTTCCTTGCGCAAAGCACCGGACAGCCGCAAGAGGGCGAGGCGATCTTGCTGGAAATGATCGCACAATCCGCGGGTCAGCCTGCCAATGCCGCGGTGGCCGCGTTTTATCTGGCGCGGCTTCGGGCGGATATGGCGCCCGATTGGCCTTCGGTCGACGCCGAGGCGCTGATTTCGGCAACCGAGACCATGCTGGCCTTTACCGATGATCCCGAGATGCCGGCGCGGTATTTCTTTTTGGGGGATGCGGCGCAATATCTGGTGCATACCGACCGGATCGAGGCCGGGCTGGACTATGCCCGCCGCGCCATTGCGGAAAAGCAAACCGAGGATCTGGCGGCAAGCGCCTTGCAGGCGGGCAAGGATCAGGCGTTCTTGCGCCAGCAGGCCGAGGCGTTCTTGTTGGGCAGCAACCGGCGGGTGGTTGAGGATGCGCGCGCCGTCTGCCCCAATGAGTTTCCGGGGCAGGGCTGTGCGGTGATCTTGCCGGTGCTCGCGCGCTAAGGTGCGGCGCGGTTTTTTATCCTGCCGCCTCGCAGGTTGCGTCCAGCGCCAGAAGGATCGAGGCGTGGCGGTTCTTGTAATCGCGCGCCGGGATCAGCACCTGATAGCCATCAAACGGGGCCAAGGGCGCAGGGCCATTGTCTTGCAACATCGCCCGCAAACTTGCGCGCGCGGCCTCCAATTCAGGCAAGCTGCGTCCGATGACAACATCGCCCAGCACCGCCGCTGCGGCCTGACCCAAGGCGCAGGCCTTTACCTCTTGGGCAAATTCGGCAACCCGGCCATCTTTCATCACCACATCCACCGAAATCGTCGAGCCACAAAGCGCCGAGCGTTTGCGCGCGCTGCCCGTTGGTTGGGGCAATCGCCCCAAATGCGGAATATCGGCGGCAAGTGCCAAAATCCGCCCCGAGTAAAGTTTGACAAGATCGCTATCGCTCATGGCTTTCCCTTTGCTGCCCCGCAAGATAAGCCCGAATGACCGCGCCGCCAAGGAGCCATCCGATGTCCTTTGATCCAAACAGCCTGAAATATGATGACAAGGGCTTGATCCCCTGCATCGCCCAAGACCATGCCAGCGGCGAGGTGCTGATGATGGCTTGGATGAATGCGGCCAGCCTTGCGCGCACGCTGCAAACCGGGGTGATGACCTATTGGTCGCGCTCGCGCAGCAGTTTTTGGGCCAAGGGGGAAACCTCGGGCCATCTGCAAAGGCTGGTCGAGTTGCGGATTGATTGCGACCGCGATTGTCTGCTGGCCTTGGTCACGCAAGAGGGCCCCGCCTGCCACACCAACCGGCGGAGTTGTTTTTACACGGCGGTGCGGGATGGTGCCGAGGTGGTGATTTCCGACCCGCTATAGCCCAACCATCCGGCGAATATCCTGCGGCGTCGCCCCCTCGGCGCGGTATTTTGCCAGCGCACGGGCATCGTCGCGCTTGGCCAACCGCTTGCCCTGATCATCGCGGATCAGGAGGTGGTGGTGATAGATGGGTGAGGTAAGGCCCAAAAGCTTTTGTAAAACCACATGAATCGGCGTAGCCTCAAACAGGTCGGCCCCGCGTGTCACATGGGTGACGCCTTGGGCCGCATCATCGAGCACCACTGACAGATGATAAGAGGTCTGCATTTCCCGCCGCGCCAGAACCACATCGCCGATTCTGGTTTCAAGGTCGTTTGCCGAGGTTTCTATCCAGCCGTGTTCCCCATTGGGACCATGCCCGGTTTCCTCAAACCCGATGGAGCGAGACCAAGGTTCCGGCCCGGTGATATGTTGCTCGCAAACCGTGACCGCCGCTGAGGCCATATCCAGCCGAAGGGCGCGGTCTTTCGGGCGCGGATTTGAGGATTTACCATAGGCCAAGACCTCGGGCCAATCCTTGCCGCGACAGGTGCCGGGATAGATCAAACCATCCGGCCCCGTCTGCGGCGCGCCTTCTTGCGGGGCCGACATTGCCTCGGCAATATCGCGCCTTGTGCAATCACATGGGTAAAGCAGATCGCGCTGCCAAAGCCGATCCAAGGCGGCTGCATAGGCGGCCCCCCGCTCGGATTGCCGCAAAACCGGATCAGGCCAGGATAGGCCAAGCCATTGCAGATCATCATAAATCTGCGCCTCCCATTCAGAACGGCAGCGGCTTTGGTCGATATCTTCGATACGCAGCAAGAAGGTGCCACCCTCGGCCATCGCCATATCCTGCGCCAGCATCGCCGAATAGGCATGGCCCAGATGCAGGGGGCCGGTTGGCGAGGGTGCAAAGCGGGTTACGAAAGCCATTCCGTGAATGCCTGTTTGGCGCGGTCGGTATAGGCCTTGTAGCGATCTTTGCGCCCCTTGCGGCCACCTTTTGCCTCAATCGGAGGGAAGAGGCCGAAGTTCACGTTCATCGGCTGAAAGGTTTTCGCCTCGGCGCCGCCGGTGATATGGGTGATCAGCGCGCCCATCGCCGTGTCGGGCGGCGGCGGTGGCAGGCTGCGACTCAGGATTTCCGCAGCCGCCATCCGGCCCGCCAAGAGGCCCATGGCCGAGGATTCCACATAGCCCTCCACCCCGGTGATCTGCCCGGCAAAGCGGATATTGGGGCGGCTGCGCAGGCGCATCTGATCATCCAAGAGCGTGGGAGAGTTGATAAAGGTGTTACGATGGATGCCGCCAAGGCGGGCAAAGCTGGCCTCTTGCAGGCCGGGAATCATCTTGAAAACAGCGGTTTGCGCGCCGTATTTCATCTTGGTCTGAAAACCCACGATGTTGTAAAGCGTGCCCAGCTTGTTGTCGCGGCGCAGTTGCACCACGGCATAAGGCTTCATCGGATTGTGCGGGTTGGTCAGCCCCACCGGCTTCATCGGCCCAAAGCGCAGCGTCTCGCGCCCGCGCTCGGCCATCACCTCGATCGGCAGGCAGCCATCGAAATAACCCGCCGTCTCGCCCTCGTGAAACTCGGTCTTTTCTGCCGCCAAAAGCGCGTCGATGAAGGCGTAATATTCGTCCTTCGTCATCGGGCAGTTCATATAGGCGACCTGCTCTTCCTCGGTTTCGCCCTTGTCATAGCGGCTTTGCATCCAGGCCACCGACATATCGACGCTTTCGGCATAAACAATCGGTGCGATGGCATCGAAAAACGCCAAAGCCTCGGCCCCGGTGGCGGCACGGATGCTTTGGGCCAAAGCGCCAGAGGTCAAGGGCCCGGTGGCGATGATCCAGTTCCCCTCTGAGGGTAGCTCGGTAACCTCTTTAAAAGACGTTGAAATCAGCGGATGCGCGTTGATGCGTTCGGTAACACTTTCAGCAAAGGGATCACGGTCCACAGCCAGGGCCCCGCCTGCAGGCAAGCGATGCTTGGCGGCCATTTCCATGATCAAACCACCCACCGCGCGCATCTCCCAATGCAAGAGGCCCACCGCGTTGCGTTCATCATCATCCGAGCGGAAAGAGTTCGAGCACACCATTTCGGCGAAAAATCCGGTGCGATGCGCAAAGGTGCCCACTTTGGGGCGCATCTCATGGATCACCACCGGCACGCCCATCTCGGCGGCCTGCCAAGCGGCCTCTGATCCGGCCATGCCGCCGCCGATGATATGTAAGGTTTTCTGCATCACAATCCCTTTTGCTTGGCCCCTGACATAGGCCTAGCGGGCGGCGTTGAAAAGGGCCGCGCGGGTATCGCGGACAAAGGCCTGCCGGTCGGGGGCCATCAGCCCCAATTCGGTAAGCTTCAGGAAAAACCCCTCCGCTGGTTGACCCGCCAAAAGCCGCCCTTCACAAAGCGCCGCCCTTTGCGGCTGGCCTGCCAGGGCGTCGGCCTCCATCAAAGCCTCAAGCGCTGCGGTCAGATCCCGCATCCGCAGGCCCAGATCCTCGGCCAAGGCCCCATAAGCAATCGTCTGCCCGTTGGCGGCCAGCTTGGCCAGCCGCGACTCAAGCCTCGTCATCGCCCTGTTCTGCCACGCGGGCGACCGAGACCACCTCTTCGCCCTTACCGGTGTTGAACACTTTCACCCCACCTGCCGAGCGCGAGCGGAAGGAGATTTGTTCAACCGGAACCCGGATGGATTGGCCGGTGCTGGTCGCAAGCATGATCTGATCGCTGGCCACGACCGGGAAAGACGCCACTAGCGCCCCGCCGCGCATCGCGCCGTCCATCGCCTTGACCCCCATGCCACCACGCCCGCGCACCGGATAATCGTGGCTGGAGCTCAGCTTACCCGAGCCCGAGGCGGTGATGGTCAGGATCAGATCCTCGGCCGCCGACATCTCGGCATAGCGTTCGGGCGAAAGCTGGCCCTCGGGTGCGGGCTCTTCCTCCTCATCGGCCTCATCCTCGACCACGCCCGCCATCAGGCGGCGCTGTTTGAGATAGGCCGCGCGCTGATCGGGGTCGGCCTCAAAATGCCGGATGATCGACATCGACACCACGCTGTCGCCCTTACCAACGCGAATGCCGCGCACGCCGGTCGAGCCGCGCGATTTGAACACGCGGATTTCGGTGGTCGGGAAGCGGATCGCGCGCCCCAAGGCCGTAACCAGCATGATATCATCGGTCTCATCGGCAATCGCCGCATTCACCAGGGTAACGCCTTCGGGCAGATTCATCGCGATCTTGCCATTGCGTTTGACGTTTACGAAATCGGACAAATCGTTTTGGCGCACATCGCCGTCGCTGGTGGCAAAGACGATTTGCAGATCGTTCCATTCCTCTTCCGGGGCGTCCACCGGCATCAGGGCGGCAATGCTGATGCCCTGAGCAATCGGCAAAATATTGACCATCGCCTTGCCTTTGGCGGTGCGCCCTGCCAGCGGCAGCCGCCAGGTTTTCAGCTTGTAAACCATGCCATCGGTGGTGAAAAACAGAAGGTTGGTGTGGGTGTTGACGACGAAAAGCGTGGTGACCACGTCGTCTTCCTTGGTCGACATGCTGGCCAGACCTTTGCCACCACGGTTTTGTTGCCGAAATTCGGCCAGATTGGTGCGCTTGATATAGCCACCCGAGGTGATGGTGACGACCATATCCTCGCGCTCGATCAGATCTTCGTCGTCCATATCGCCGGCCCAATCGACGATTTCGGTGCGGCGCGGCACAGCGAAAGCGGCTTTCACTTCGCGCAACTCGTCCGAGATGATCGCCATGATCCGCTCACGCGAGCCCAGAATTTCAAGGTAATCCTTGATCTTGCCCGCCAGCTCTTGCAGCTCGTCGGTGACCTCTTTCACTCCCAAAGCGGTCAGGCGTTGCAGGCGCAGTTCCAGTATGGCGCGGGCCTGAATTTCCGACAGATTATAGGTGCCATCTTCATTCACCGGATGAGACGGGTCATCTATCAGCTTGATATAAGGGATAATATCGCCAGCGGACCAGCGCCGCGCCATCAGCCGCTCACGCGCCTCGGCAGGATCGGAAGAGGAGCGGATCGTCGCCACAACCTCATCGACATTCGACACCGCCACGGCCAGACCGCACAGGATATGGCTGCGCTCACGGGCTTTGCGCAACTCGAACGCGGTGCGGCGCGCCACAATCTCTTCGCGAAAGGTGATGAAATGGCGCAGGAAATCGGAAAGCAGCAGTTGCTCGGGGCGGCCACCGTTCAGCGCCAGCATGTTGCAGCCGAACGAGGTTTGCATCGGCGTAAAGCGGTAAAGCTGGTTCAGCACCACATCGGCGGTTGCATCACGCTTCAACTCGATCACCACGCGCACGCCGATCCGGTCGGATTCGTCTTGGACATGGGCGATGCCCTCGATCTTTTTCTCACGCACCTGTTCGGCGATGATTTCGATCATCCGGGATTTGTTAACCTGATAGGGCACCTCATCAATGATGATCGCCCAGCGGTCTTTGCGGATTTCCTCGACGCGGGTTTTGGCGCGGATAATCACACTCCCACGCCCCTCAAGATAGGCTTTGCGCGCGCCCGAGCGGCCCAGAATCGTGGCGCCGGTGGGGAAATCGGGGGCGGGAATAATCTCCATCAGCGCCTCCATGCTGATGTCGGGATTCTCGATCATCGCCAAAGTGCCGTCGATCACCTCGCCAAGGTTATGGGGCGGGATGTTGGTGGCCATGCCGACAGCGATGCCGCCCGCGCCATTGACCAGCATATTGGGAAAGCGCGCGGGCAAAACCGTGGGCTCGCGGTCTTTGCCATCGTAATTGTCTTGGAAATCAACGGTTTCCTTGTCGATATCGGCCAAAAGGAAAGCGGCGGGCTTGTCCATCCGCACCTCGGTATAGCGCATCGCCGCCGCCGTATCGCCGTCCATCGAGCCGAAATTGCCTTGGCCGTCCAAGAGCTTCAGACTCATTGAAAACGGCTGCGCCATCCGCACCAGCGCGTCATAGATCGCGGAATCGCCATGGGGGTGATATTTTCCCATCGTATCGCCCACCGGGCGAGCCGATTTGCGATAGGCCTTGTCATGGGTGTTTCCGGTCTCATGCATGGCAAAAAGGATGCGCCGATGCACCGGTTTCAGACCGTCGCGCAGGTCTGGAATGGCGCGGGAGACGATCACGCTCATCGCGTAATCGAGATAGGCGGTCTTCATCTCTTCGGCGATGTCAATCTGCGGGCCGTCATGCGCCATGCGCTGCGGTTTTTCGTCAGAGATTTCAGGGGTTTCCGGGGTATCGGTCACGTGGGGCCGCCTTGCTGCCAAAATCAAGATATTGTTGACATGGTTCTACACCATGCAAGGCTTGGTGTGCAAGGCGGCGGGTGGTTTTGGCCTATTTCGCGCGCAAAAGCATCCCGAAAAGATCGCGTGGATCGTCGGGGTCGGCGATCATGTCCAGTTGCACAAAATAGCCGGTCTCGGCCAGTTTCGAGCGCACATAGCGCAGGGCCGAAAAATCCTCGACGGCAAAGCCAACGCTATCAAACAGCGTGATCTCGCGGGCATCCCGGCGGCCCTTGGCCTGACCGTTGATCACCTGCCACAGTTCGGTGACGGGGTGATCGGGGGCAAGCTGTTGAATTTCGCCCTCAATCCGCGTTTGTTCAGGGTATTCCACGAAAATGGAGGAGCGCAACAGGATGTCTTTGTGCAGCTCGGTCTTGCCGGGGCAATCGCCGCCAACGCCGTTGATATGCACACCAGCGCCCACCATGTTATCGGTCAGGATGGTGGCATATTGCTTATCTGCCGTCACCGTGGTGATGATCTGTGCGCCCAAAATCGCCTCTTCGGGTGTTTTGCAGGCGACCACTTGCACGCCATGCCCGGCCAGATTGCGGGCGCATTTGGCCGTGGCGGCGGGGTCGATGTCGTAAAGCCGCACTTCGGTAATGCCGCAGATCGCCTTGAACCCCAGCGCCTGAAATTCGGCCTGCGCGCCATTGCCGATCAGGGCCATGGTGG
>CBDUEF010000004.1:0-20393 GCA_965366095.1 uncultured Cypionkella sp.
TCGAGGCGGGTGGGGCAAGGGATGTCATTTGGGCTCCTTTGCGACCAAATCTAAAGAAGAATGGTCGCCTGAAGCTGGCCTGTCACCGACATGGCGCTTAACTTGCCGACAATGCGGCGATGATTGCCGCGAAATCAACGGCCTTGAGGCTGGCCCCACCGACAAGGGCGCCGTTGACGTGATCAACGGCGAAAATCTCGGCGGCGTTTGAGGGCTTGACGGACCCGCCGTAAAGCAAGGGGATGCTTGCGCCGGCCTGGCCGAACCTGTCGATCAATTGGTGGCGCAGAAAGCTGTGAACCTCGGCGATTTGGGCGAGGGTTGGGGTGCGCCCGGTGCCGATGGCCCAGATCGGCTCATAGGCGATCACAAGAGCGCTTGTCTCGATGGTTTGCGGCGTCGAGTGCTGCAACTGGGTGCCGATGACGGCCAAAGTGGTTCCGTCGTCGCGTTCGGCCTCGGTTTCGCCGAGGCAAAGGATTGCTGTCAGCCCGGCGGCGGTGGCGGCTGTCACCTTGTCGCGCACCGCGTCACTGCTTTCGCCGTGATCGGCGCGGCGTTCTGAATGGCCCAGAATCACATGGCTTGCCCCGGCATCCGCCAGCATTGCTGCAGAAATATCGCCAGTATGGGCGCCCGAAGCCGCCGCGTGGCAATCTTGCCCGCCAACTCGCAACGGGCTGCCCTTGGCGCGTTCGGCCATCCGTGACAGCAGGGTTGCGGGCGGGCAAAGCAGCACCTCGCAGGCGGGGGTGCCGATGGTGGTGATCAGGGCCGAAACCTCGGCCAGCGCCGATTGGGTTCCGTTCATCTTCCAATTGCCAGCCGCCAGCTTTTTCATCGCGTAACTCCCTGTTTCATCAAGGAGTAGCGAAGCAATCGCCCAAGGGGAAGCCTTTGCACCCGACTTTGGCAGGCGGAGGCGCGAATCCTAGGCGGCGGGCATATCTTTGAAATTGATCGATTCGCCGCAACCACAGGCATCAGCCACGTTGGGATTGCGGAACTTGAAGCCAGAGGCCAGCAGGTCGATCTCGTAATCGATCTCGGTGCCAAACAGGAACATCTGCGCCATGGGCGCAATCAACACCCGCGCGCCGTCCTGATCGACCACCTCATCCATCGGATTGGCCTCGGATACATAATCCATGGTGTATTCCATGCCAGCGCATCCGCCCTTCTTGACGCCGATGCGCAGACCGGCCGAGCCTTGCTTGGCCATAAGCCGCGCGATCTGGCGGGCGGCGGTGGGGGTTAAGGTGACGGCAGCTTTGCCGGGAATGCCGAACATGAGATATCTCCTTTCCGCTAATCTAGGGTGTCAGATCGGGAATTCCAAGCGCTGGCAGTTGCGCCAGCACCGCAACGGTCACAAATGCCGCAACCATGGCCCAGGCGAATGAGGCCAAAGTGCCGATGATCACATATTCGCTGATGGCGCGATCATCGCCGACGGTGCCAAAGCGCAGCACGGATTTGGCGGCGATCAGAAAGCCGATGGCGGTGGCCTGACCGCTGAGCACCATCAAAAAGATCAAACCGCGCTCTAGATTGCCAATTGCGCGCCCGCCTCCGGGCAGACCTTGGGGCGAAGATGCAGCCCAAGGCAGCATCAGCAGGCCAATGGCAAATCCGCCCGCCCTTGTGGCCGTGATGGCCCCGGCGGCAAGCATCATCGCTGCGGGCAGCCAAGGCGTGGCGGCCCAAATCCCCGTGACCCATAGCGTGGGAAGCAGGGCCGCCATGAGCAAAAGGCTGATCAGATGCGCGGCCTGATCGGCCATGAAGCCGGTGAGGTTGCGCGGGCCAAAGGTTTTGGCGATATCGATCGCGCCATGGGCCAGGCCCAAAGCCAGAAGCCACGGTGAAAGCGATCCCAACATCAGGGCGGCGGTTGCGATCACAACTGCGATATGTGCCAGCAATGTCAACGGGTTGCGCTTGGTTTCCACCATTTTGGCGGTTTGCAGCACGAAATCGGCCAGAACATGCGCGGCAAAAAGGGCAATCACGGTGTTGATCACGCCACGCTCTCCCACAGCTGCAAGGCCGTGCGAAATTCTGCGGCAGCGGCGCCCGAAAGTCGATAGCCCACGGCCTGAGGCGAGATTTTCAGCCGCTCGGCCACTGCGGTTTGGGGCAGCGCATCGGGGGGCAAAACCGCGAGCAAGGCTTGGGCCTGTTCGCGGGTCCAGCGGCTGACGCGTTCGGACATCATCACCACAAGGGCCCGGTGCAATGGGGTGATGCCTGCGCCTGCGACGGCCAGAATCTCGCCCCGCCGCATGGCATCAAGCCGTTGGCCCGAGGTGACAAAGGCCTCACCATGGCCATCGGCGAGGGTGCCGCTGCCCAAAGTGGTGATCGGGCCAAGGCCAATTGCGATCCGGCTGGTCAGCCCCAAATCGGCCGCGCGCAAACGGGCGGTCAGATAAAGCGCCGCCCGCAGGGCCTGATGGGGCGGGGTCACATCCAACTGCCAGCCATCGCCACGGGCGCGGGTGAAGTGATTCTTGTTGCCACCCCAAACTGCGATGTCACGCGCCCCTGCCGCCAGGGTTTGCATGGCGGCATCGACATCCGACGCGCGCCGCCTGGTCGAGGAAATCAGATCGCCGGTGAGGATGGCAAGGTTTTCCATAAAGCCTATCGACTTGTTTTACCGATAACAAGCTATAAGGCTTTATAATGAAAAAGCCAAGCTTTATAGCTTACATGAAGCCCAATTCAAGCCGCGCTTCGTCAGACATCATCTCCATCCCCCAGGGCGGATCAAAGGTCATCTGAACATTCACCTGCTTGACGCCCGGCAATGGCTCGATTGCGTCTGCCACCCACCCCGGCATTTCGCCCGCAACCGGGCAGCCGGGGGCGGTCAGGCTCATGGTGACATCCACCTCGTTTTCCGAAGTGATATCAATGGTGTAGATCAATCCCAGATCAAAGATATTGACCGGGATTTCAGGGTCGAAAACTGAGCGGCACGCCTCAACCACCTGCTCATAGAGCGGATGTTCGGTCGACGAGGGGCGGATCAGGGGAGCGCCCTCGATCTGGTCAAACGATTGGTTCATGACAGACTCTCAAAGTTGTTGAGAGATTATATAGGGAATTATTGCGCAAAGGTCCAGAGCCGCAAAGCGCCCCAGACCATGCGGCATCGCCGTTAGAACGGGATTTCATCATCCATATCCGAGCGGCCGCCCCCAGCCGAGCCGCCACCATAGCCGCCCGATCCGCCAGATGCGCCGCCACCCGATGCGCCGCTGCGATAGCCACCGCCGCCTTGCTCGTCATAGCCGCCGCGATCCTCTTGGCCACCGCCCGATCCGCCGCCGCTGTCACGGCCACCCAAAAGCGTCAGCTCGCCGCGGAACTGGCGCAACACCACCTCGGTGGAATAGCGATCGGCCCCGGATTGATCCTGCCATTTGCGGGTTTCCAACTGGCCCTCGATATAGACGGTTGAGCCTTTGCGCAGATATTGCTCGGCAATTTTGCCCAAAGCCTCATTGAAGATCGCCACGGAATGCCACTCGGTGCGCTCTTTACGCTCACCGCTTTGCTTGTCGCGCCAGCTTTCCGAAGTGGCGATGCGCAGGTTGACCACCTTGCCGCCATTGGGAAAAGAGCGCACTTCGGGGTCGCGCCCCAGATTGCCCACGATAATGACCTTGTTGACCGATCCCGCCATATGCGCCCCCTGATTCCCTTCATCCCCGGCAGTCTCGCCAAGATTGGTTAATAAATTCCTTGCACCGCTATAGCCCGTGGCGATGCCCCCCGCAACAGAACACCCTTGAGAAAGGACATGCGGCCTTTTGCCGAAAGCTATGGTTTGGCTGGCAAGACCCAAAAAAGCCGCTATAGTCCGGCGATGTCAGAGGATCGGAACGGTTGATGATTGGTTTTTCAAAATGGGCAAGGCTTGTCACATTGGCCGTTGTGCCTGTTGCAACGTGCTTGACCGCACCGATGTCTGCCTCGGCAGAGGCCCTGAAGCTGACCGGATCCAGCAAAAGCCGGGCGATGTTGTTCAAATCGCAGGCGCATCTGCTGGACGGTAAACTGGCCAAGCAATATCAGAACTCGATCAAGCTGACGCCGAAATATGACCCGAAATCAAAGACATCAAACCCGGTCGCCGTTGTCTACAACGGCAGTTACAAGGGCACCTATCTGGAGGTTGCCAAGGCAGCCGCACGCAAACATGGCATTCCCGAAGATATGTTCCTGCGGCTGGTTCAGCAGGAAAGTGGCTGGAAACCGGGGGCGGTTTCGAGCAAGGGCGCGACGGGTCTGGCACAGTTGATGCCTGAAACGGCGGCGCATCTGGGCGTTGATCCCAATGATCCGGTCCAGAATCTGGACGGTGGCGCGCGCTATTTGCGGATGATGTATGACCAGTTCGGCGATTGGCGTCTGGCGGTTGCGGCCTATAATGCCGGTCCGCAAGCCGTTACAAAGCATGGCGGCATCCCGCCCTATACGGAAACCAAGAATTACGTTGTCGCCATTCTTGATTGAGCCGGGCTCGACTGAGTTGGGCTCGACTGAGCCGGGGGCTACAACGAACCGCCGCACCCGCATGGGGCGCGGCGGTATTTTCTATTCCGCAGCGATCTGAATCACGGGCTCCATGCCGTAAAGAAGCTCATCCGACAGGTGGCATTTAACCTGATGCCCGCCTTCCAGGGTTTTTACCGGCGGCATCTCTTTCTCACAAAGCCCGCCCGGCACCTGCGATTTCCAGCGGCAACGGGTTTGGAATGGGCAACCGGGCGGCGGGTTCATGGCCGAGGGGATATCCCCCTCCAGCACGATCCGTTTGCGCTTGACGCGGGTGTCGGCGATGGGCACCGCCGAAAGCAGCGCCTCGGTATAGGGGTGATAGGGCGGCTGGAACACCTGATCGGTGGTGCCCATCTCGACCACATGGCCCAGATACATAACCATCACCCGATCCGACAGATAGCGCACAATGGACAGATCATGGCTGATGAACAAAAGCGTGGTTTTGTTCTCGCGCTGGATGTCCATCAGCAGGTCTGTGACAGCGGCCTGAACCGAGACATCAAGCGCCGAAACCGGCTCGTCGGCCACCACAACCTTGGCGCCACCGGCAAAGGCGCGCGCAATGCCGACGCGCTGCTTTTGGCCACCTGAAAGCTGGCGCGGCATCCGCTCGGCAAAGACGCGGGGCAGTTTCACCAGATCCATGAGTTCCAGCATCCGGGCGTGGCGTTCGGCATCGGATTTGCCCTGGCCGAAAATCTCAAGCGCGCGGATGATCTGGCGACCGACCGTCATCGACGGATTGAGCGTGTCAAACGGGTTTTGGAACACCATCTGCACCGAGGACACCGTATCGGTGTTGCGTTGCTGGATCGGCGTGGATTGCACGTTTTCATCAAACAGCAGGATCGAGCCGGAGGTGGCGGTTTCCAGACCCATCAAAACCTTGGCGAAGGTGGATTTGCCGCAACCGCTTTCACCAACGATGGCAAGGGTTTCGCCTTCATGCGCCTCAAAACTCAGGGTTTCATTGGCCTTGACGACCTTGGAGGTGCCGCCGCCAAAAGCGCCGCTGGAGACCTCGTAATATTTGCGAAGATCCTCCATTTTCAGCACCACTTTGCCGATGGGGGTTTTGGGCTTCATCGCCTTGGCCTTCATCGGCGCGGCCCAGTCGATCTGCGCCCATTTCACGCAGCGGCTGGCATGACGATCATCGCCGGCGACGGGGGACATCTTGATTTCGCCGACATTGCACAAGCCTTCGGCAAAGTAATCACAACGCGGGCCAAAGTTGCAGCCCTGCGGGCGTTCATGCGGCAAGGGGAAGTTGCCGGGGATCGCCACCAAAGGCCGCGAGTTCTTGTCGGCGCCGGGCAGCGGGATCGAGCGAAACAGGGCCTGCGTATAGGGGTGACGCATCTTGTCGAAGACCTCTTCGACATTGCCGGTCTCGACGGCTTCGCCCGAATACATCACGCATAGCCGGTCACAGACATCAAGGATCAAGCCCAGATTATGTGAGATGAACAGCATCGAGGTGCCGTATTTATGGCCCAGATCCTTGACCAGATCGACGATGCCAGCCTCGACCGTGACATCGAGCGCGGTGGTGGGTTCGTCCAGAATAAGCAGGGCCGGTTTTGACATCAACGCCATGGCGATGACGATGCGCTGTTGCTGGCCACCCGAAAGCTGGTGCGGATAGGCGCTCATGATGCGATCAGGGTCGGGCAGGCGCACATCGGCCACAAGCTGACGCGCCAGCGCCCAGGCCTCGGCCTTGCGCATGCCCTGATGGATCATCGGCACTTCGATCAGTTGCGCGCCGATCTTCATCGCCGGATTGAGCGAAGCCATTGGCTCTTGATAGATCATGGCGATTTCCGAGCCGCGCAACTGGCGCAACTCTTCCTCGCCCATATTGGTCAGATCGCGGCCTTTGAACTTGATCGAGCCGCCGACAATCTTGCCGTTCTTGCCCAGATCGCGCATCACCGCCAGCGCCACGGTGGATTTGCCGCAACCGGATTCGCCGACAAGGCCCATCGCCTCGCCCGGCATCACGGTGCAGGAAAAATCCATCACCGCCGGAATTTCGCGCATCCGGGTGAAGAAGGAAATCGACAGGTTTTCGATTTCAAGAATCGGTTTGGTCTTGTCCCAGGCGGGTTCGGTCATGGCATCCTCGCGGCTGAACTGAGGGCGGGACCGGGGGTTACACACCCCCGGACCCCCGTGGGATATTTTTCGACAGATGAAAACCTGCGCGCGGGCATCAGTCTTTCAGGCTTTCTTCACGCAGGCCGTCAGCCAAGAGGTTGAGGCCGAGGACCAGACTCATCAAGGCCAGCGCCGGGGCGAGGGCCGGGTGCGGGAAGATCGACAGCAGCTTGCGACCCGCGTTGATGGTGGAGCCCCAATCCGGGCTTTCCGGGCTGACGCCAAGGCCAAAGAAGCCCAAGGTTCCCAGCAAGATCGTGGTATAGCCGATGCGCAGGCAGAAATCGACGATCAGCGGGCCGCGGGCGTTGGGCAGGATTTCCCACAGCATGATATACCAGGGCCCCTCGCCTCGGGTCTGAGCGGCGGCGACATAATCACGCGCTTTCAGATCCATCACGATGCCGCGCACGATGCGAAACACCGTGGGCGAATTCACGAACACCACCGACACAAAGACGTTCAGCAGGTTGGGTGCCATGGACCAAACGCCCAGTGGGTCGGCGTTGAAGGCAAGGCCCGAATAGGCCCAAAGCCCGATGGCAAGTGAAATGCCGATGTAAAGGTTGCGTTTTGGCGGGTCGGTGAAATAGCGCGAGTTGAACAGGATCGACACGAAGATCAGCGGGAAGATGAACAGCAGCGCCGCCAGAATGTTCGGGATCGACGAGCGCCACGGCGCATCGGCCCAAGGGATATTCACCGCATATCCGGTTGACTGGATTTCCGGGGTGACCAGAAGGAAGAACAGCAAGATCACCGGGAAGGCCAGAACAAGGTTGGCAAAGAACGACAGGATCGTATCCAGCCGTCCGCCGAAATATCCGGCTGGCAGCCCCAGCGTGACCCCAACCATAAAGGCAAAGGTGGTGGCCGCCGGCGCAATCGCCAGCACCGAGCTTGCGCCCTTGATCATCCGGCTGAACACATCGCGCGCGAGGTTGTCACCTCCCAAGAGATAATAAGGGTAATCATTGGGCCCCGGCGATTTCAACGGCGAGCCGGGCAGGGCGTTTTTCAGGCCCGAAAGCTGCGCCAAAGGATCATGAGTGATGATCATTGGCGCAAATATTGCACAATAGACCCAAAACATCACCAGCACAAAGCCAACCATGCCGACCGGATTGTCGAAGAGTTTGCCGTAAAGCCCCAGCTTGCGCTTGTAGCGGATCGACAGGATGAAGGTGACAGTAAGGGCGGCCCAAACCGGCCAGAGTTGCGCAGCGATGCGGCCAAGGATTGCGGCCCAGGAAAGTGAGTCATTCATACTGCAACCTCATGCCAGCCGGATGCGGGGGTTCAGATAGACATAGCCGATGTCTGAAATCAGCTGCGTCACCAGAACGACGAGAACAGCAACGACCGAACAGCCCAGCAGCAACTCGATGTCATTGTTGGAGGCGGCCTGAACGAGTGTCCAGCCGAAGCCTTTGTAGTTGAACACACTTTCAGAAATCACCACACCATTCAGCAGCCAGGGAAACTGCAGCATGATCACGGTGAAGGGCGCGATCAGCGCGTTGCGCAGTGCATGGCGCATCACCACGTCCTTGAAGGCCACGCCCTTGAGGCGGGCCGTGCGGATATATTGCTGGGTCATCACCTCGGTCATCGAGGCGCGGGTCATCCGGGCGATATAGCCGATGCCGTAAAGCGCGATGGTCATCACCGGCAGGGCAAAGTTCCAAAAGGTGATGTGATCCATGGCCGAGGTGGCGGTGCCTTGGAACAGTGTCTTGTCGCTGATCCAGCCCCAGCTGTGGACAAGCGGCGACAGGCCCATCATCGGCGAGGCCAGAAGGGCGATGAACACCACCCCTGAGACATATTCTGGCGTGGCCGTACTGGCGATGGCCACGGTTGACAGCACGCGATCCGTGCGGCTGCCTTCGCGCATCCCGGCCAGCACGCCCATGATCAGCGAGGTTGGAACCATCACGATCATCACCCACATCATCAGGTAGGCGGTGTAGCCCAGGCCGCGGCCTAGGATGCTGAGGACGGGCTCCTTGAATACCGTTGATTTTCCCCAGGTGCCTTGCAGCAGGCCACAATATTTGGGGGCGGCTTCGGCGCTTTCCCCGGGGCCGAAACATCTGCCGCGCACCGTGCCATCGGCCTGCGGTTTCACCCAGCCCGGCAAGACGCCCAACCATTGGCCATAGCGCGACACCACCGGCATGGAATAGCCGTTGTTGTCGATCCACTTGATCACATCCTCATCCGACATTCGCGCCGAGGCTTCGGTCTTGGCCAGTTTTTCAAGGTTGGGGGGCAGGTTGGTGAGGTAAAACACGATGAATGTCAGCGCCAAAGCGGTCAGCAGCATGACCCCGAGACGACGGATGAAGAATCTAAGCATGTTTGGTCCCATCGAATCTGGTCAAACAAGGCATAACCCCATTTTGAGGCACCTGTGCTTGCGGTCTGGGTTCACGAAAGGCGGGGTTCACGAAAGGTGGGGTTCACGAAAGGCGGGCGCGCGGTTTCAGACGCGCGCCCCAATTTTTTCGAGATTTACCTAATCAGGCGGACTTCCACCACTTGTAGTGGTGATGCTCGAAGGTTGGGTGCATTTCGCAGCCATGAACACTCGCCGTGTAGTGACGATAAAGCGAGCGCCAGTAGGGTTGGATCAGAACGCCCTGCTCTTGCATGATCTCTTCCAGACGCTTGGTCACTTCGCGGCGCTTGTCGGCGTCATTCAGGGCAAGGGCTTTCACAAGGGTGTCGTCGAACTCTTTGTTTGAAAACGCAGTCTCATTCCAAGCCTCACCCGTGCGGTAGGCAAGGGCCAGGATCTGAACGCCCAAGGGACGCATGTTCCACTCGGTTGCCGAGAACGGGTATTTCGTCCAATCATTCCAGAAGGTCGAGCCCGGAAGGATCGTGCGTTTGATCTTGATGCCGGCGTCGCGGATCTGTGCGGCAACTGCATCACAGGTTCCAGCCTGCCAGGCGTCATCAATCGAGATCAGTTCGAACTCGGTATCGGCGTGCCCGGCATCGGCAATCGCCTGCTTTGCTGCGGCAGGATCAACCGTCAGCGGCGGCAATTCGGCGTATTCGGGGTGAATCGGGCAAACGTGGTGGTTTTCAGCCACGGTCCCAAGACCCGAGTAACCCAGTTCGAGGATGACCTTGTTGTCGACTGCCAAACACAGGGCCTTGCGAACAGCAATATCCTTGTAGATGTCGGACAGTTGGTTGAAGCGCACAGCAATCGTCGCCGAGGTTTTGGCTTCGGATTTGGTCCAGCCAAGGCCATCCATGACGGCGACGAAATCACCGGTGGTCTGATAGATGGCGTCAATCTCACCCGAACCCGCCGCCGCTACCACCGCGGCAGGATCGGTGCCAAGGTCGATATATTCGATGCTGTCGAGATATGGCCCGCCGTAAACTTCGGTGCCCCACCAGACATGATTGGCGTTTTTGGTCAAGACCTGCTTGACGCCCACATCATTCTGGGTGGGCAGGTAGGCACCGGTTCCGATCGCGTTTACCGAAGGATCGCCGCCATCGTAGGATTGGTGAACAACGCATGCCGGATAATCGGCCATGTTGATGATGACGGCGATATCAGAGACGGACAGCGTCAGTTTGACAGTGTGATCATCGACAACGGTGATGGCCCCATCGCGCGCGGTTTTGGTTTCGGCATTGGCGAGGGCAGACATCCGGGCCGCCATCGAGTTGCCCTCGACATTGCCATCGCACCAACGGGTGATGTTGAAGGCAACATCGGCAGCGGTGAAGGCATCGCCATTCGACCAGGTAACGCCCTTGCGGACGTTCAGGGTGAATTCGGTTGCGTCCTCATTGGCCGTCCAGCTTTCCAACAGCATGCCGCGCAGGCTGCCGTCGGCTTCATACTCGACCATATATTCCAGCCAACCGCGCGCGAAGTTGGAAAGCTCGGACCAGTCATAGGTGCGCGGGTCTTTCTGCGCTTTGGTTTCCAGGTTCATCCGCAAGGTGCCACCCATCACGGGGGTGTCTTGGGCGAGAGCAGGGGCCTTGAGGCCAAGCAAGCCGTAGGCAGCGGTTGCTGTCAGGCCCAGAGCGGTTGTGCGCACCAGAAATTCGCGGCGGCTAAGGCTGCCGTCGCGGACCTCATGGGCATACATTTCGGCGGCAGGATGGATCTGCGGACCGGTTTCAAGAAAGTCTTTCATTGTGGTCTCCCTGGAAAGTGTCATTTTTTCATTTTCTTGGGCGATGAAACCTGAGCCCCGGCACAACAAATGCTCTGGCTAAAGCCAGTTGAACAAATTTGTTGGTGGGGGACAGATTTTCTCACGTCGCTATTCGGCACATTTTCGCTGCTGACGTCAATGTCGGTAATGGTCGTTTTATGTAACTTTTACGACATTGCGACGCATTGCAAAGCGCAAGGTCAGGGAATTCCCGCAGTCAGCTTGGCGATTGTCTGCAAGGGAGGGATTCCGCAAAATCCGCCCTCATTTCCGCTCGGGCAGGCGAATCGGTATACCAAAGTATGCTAGAGTCCGGCCCGACGGAAAGCCGAGGGTGATTGGCCCGTTTGCGCCTGAAACGCGCGGGCGAAATAGGCGGCAGAGGCAAAGCCCAGACTCTGGCCGATAACGGAAACCTTCAGATCGGTTTCAGCCAACAAACGCCGGGCCTCGAAAATCCGACGGTCCTGCAAAAGCGCGATTGCCGGGCGCCCACAGGACTGGCGGCAACAGCGGGTCAGATGCGTCGACGTCACCCCCAAAGCCGCTGCCATCTCGCCCACACCAGCGCCGGTTTTGAAGTAGCGCTCCATCAGTTTGGTGTAACGCTCAACCAAGCGGCGCGCGGCATCGGGTTGAGGCGCCTCGGCTGCGGCGCGGATGGTTTGACGCTCCAGCCAGACCCCAAGCAGCCCCAGATAGTGCCGCGTTGCACGATCATGGGCCGGGGTGTCGCTGTCCATTTCGCGCTGAATCATATCCAGCGTGACATTCAATTCCTGTTGGGCATGCACCTCACGGATGCGCAGATGCTGCGGCGCCTTGGGCAGGGTAACTGTGCTGTCGCGCCCAAAAAATACCGCATATCCAAAGACTTGCGGGCCAACTTCAAAACCGTGCATGACGCCCGCCGGAATGAAGATCGCGTTGTTGGCGGTATAGCCGCGCGTGACCCCGGCTATGGTGATGCGGCCCTGACCCTTGGTGAACCAAAGCAGACAGCCTTCGGAAAGCGTGCGCATCGCCTCAACCCGCCAGCGACCGGCGGCGGCAAGGCGTGGGATCGCCATCAGGCGCATTTGGGAAGGGTCTTGAAGGGATGTCATGGGCCTACCTGTTCGATAAAGACAATAAATCAGCCCTTGGCGCACAACCCAAGCATAAACTTGTCCTATTTCTGCGGATGTGGCGGCTTTCCTCCGATATCTGTGGACAAGTCTGTGGATGACTTATTGCACGGCGATTTCGCGCCATTTTGCCATCCGCGTTCGCAGCCAGGTGCGCTGTCTTTTGGCATATTGGCGCGAGGCCAGAATCGCCGCTTGGGTGGCGTCTTCAAGGCTGCGCTCGTTGCGCAAGTGGTCCATCAGTTCCGCCGCGCCAATGGCCCGCGACGAGGGGCGAGCAGGGTCCCAAAAGGGTGATTCGCTGGCCACCTCGTCCAAGGCCCCGGCGCGCAACATCTGATGAAAGCGCAAGCTGATCCGTGCGTCGAGCCAGCCGACATCGGGGCGCAGCACAACCGGCTCGCAGTTCGACAGCGGCAAAACTGCGGCCGGGGTGCTGTGGTGCCAAGAGGCCAGCCCGCGCGCGGTTTGGTGCAAAACCTCCCAAGCGCGCTGCACCCGGGCCGGATTGCTGCGGTCGATCTTTTCGGCTGTTGGAGGGTCCAACTCGGCCAGCAGGGCGCGGCTGCCCTCGGCAAGCATGCGCGCATCGGCCAAAGCCCGCGTTTGCGGCGATATCGCTGGAATTTCGACCAGACCTTCGGTCAGCGCCCGAAAATAGAGGCCAGTGCCACCGACAATCACCACCGGGCGGTTCAGCACATCGGCCACTTCGCGCAGCCAATGGCCAACGGAATAGGGCTGATCGCGGGCGATGTGGCCGTAAAGCGCATGTGGAACCTGCGCCTCATCCTCAGGGCTGGGGCGCGCTGTCAGAATGCGCCAGTTTGCATAGACCTGCAACGCATCGGCATTGACCACCACGCGGCCATCGCGCGCCGCCAACTCCATGGCCAGCCCGGATTTACCGCTGGCAGTTGGCCCGGCAATCAGGATCGGGGCCTCACGCGAGAGGGCCGCAAGCTGCATCTGCTGTCCTTTCTTGCGGCCCTTTGCGCAACTTTCCCGCAACTTGCCGCTTCCCCCGTTGAACCTGCCGCCGTTTTCATACATTTTGCGCCACAGGTAAATCAAACCACAATTATATCCAACAAGACGGGGAAAACCGATGTCAAAGCCAAGCCAAGAGTCCGGCGTCACCTACCGTCGCGTGATGTTGAAAATCTCGGGCGAGGCGTTGATGGGGGATCAGGGCTTTGGTTTGCATCCGCCAACCGTGGCCCGCATCGCCCAAGAGGTGAAATCGGTGCAAGAGTTGGGCGTCGAGATTTGCATGGTGATCGGCGGCGGCAATATCTTTCGCGGCCTGCAAGGAAGCGCCCAAGGCATGGAGCGCACCACCGCCGATTACATGGGGATGCTGGCCACGGTGATGAACGCTTTGGCGATGCAGGCGGCGCTGGAGGATATCGGCGTGTTCACGCGGGTGATCTCGGCCATTCCGATGGATCAGGTCTGCGAGCCCTATATCCGCCGCCGCGCCGTGCGCCATCTTGAGAAAAAGCGTGTCTGCATTTTCGCCGCAGGCACCGGCAACCCATATTTCACCACCGATACCGCGGCCACCCTGCGGGCAAATGAAATGGCCTGTGAGGCGATCTTCAAGGGCACCAAGGTGGACGGGGTGTATGACAAGGACCCCAAGAAATACCCCGATGCCAAGCGCTATGACACTGTAACCTATGATGAGGTGTTGCAAAAGCACCTTGGCGTCATGGATGCCTCGGCGATTGCCTTGGCGCGCGACAATGATCTGCCGATCATTGTGTTTTCGCTGGATGAGCCGGGGGGGTTCTGCGGGATATTGCGCGGCGAAGGCACCTATACCCGCGTTCACGGCTAGGGCCTTTGGCGCCTTGAGCCTATTCCCACCCCGCCGCATGCTGTTATAGTGCGCCAAGCTTCGCCCGCGCAATTTCGGGCAATAACGATGAGGACACCATGTCACAAGACGATCTGGACATTGATCTTGACGCCATCGAGCGCCGTATGGACGGGGCGATGAATGCGTTGAAAGTTGAATTCGCCAGCCTGCGCACCGGGCGCGCTTCGGCCTCGATTGTCGAGCCGATCATGGTTGATGCCTATGGCACCATGACCCCGATCAACCAGCTGGGCACCGTCAACGTGCCAGAGCCGCGAATGGTTGTGATCAACGTCTGGGACAAGGCGATGATTTCCAAGGTGGAAAAGGCGATCCGGGAAAGCGGTATCGGCATCAATCCGGTGACCGATGGCCCGTTGATCCGCTTGCCCATCCCCGAACTCAACGAAGAGCGCCGCAAGCAATTGTCGAAAGTGGCGGGCACCTACGCAGAAAACGCCAAGATTTCCATTCGCAACGTCAGGCGTGACGGGATGGACCAGATCAAAAAGGCCAAATCCGCCGGGATGGGCGAAGATGATCAAAAGATGTGGTCGGATGAGGTGCAAGAGTTGACTGACAAGCAAATCGCGGCGGTCGATAAGGCGCTTGAGCATAAGCAAGCCGAAATCATGCAAGTTTAATCCGCGCTGAAATGGCGGGTCTTTGCGCGCTGTTTTTGGGTGAAAAGCCGGTTCAACGGGAATGAGAATGGCCAAGGGCAAGACAGGCGAGCCGGACACTCTGCGACAGGCAGAGCATGTGGCCATCATCATGGATGGCAACGGGCGGTGGGCCACCAACCGGGGCTGGCCGCGTCTTGTTGGGCATCGCAAGGGGGCCGAGCGGGTAAAAGAAATCGTGCGATGCGCGCCCGATCTGGGTATCCGCTGGTTGACGATTTACGCATTCTCGACCGAAAACTGGAAGCGATCGACCGAGGAAGTGCTTGGATTGATGAGCATTTTCGCCCGCTATATCCAACGCGAAGCGGATCGGCTGGCGGCTGAATCGGTGCGAATGCGCTTTATCGGTGATCGATCGCGTCTTGATCCGAAATTGCAAAAGCTGATGGCGGGAATTGAGGCCAGGACCGCCGCTTATTCGCGGCTTAATCTGACGGTGGCGATCAATTATGGCGGGCGCGATGAATTGACGCGCGCCGTTCGCAGGCTTGCGGGCGAGGTGGCAGGGGGGCGGCTTGCGGCCGATGCTGTCACCGAAGATCTGATCTCGGCTCATTTGGATACGGCGGATCTGCCCGATCCTGATCTGGTCATCCGCACCTCGGGCGAGACGCGGACCTCGAATTTTCTGCCCCGGCAGGCGGCCTATGCGGAATACGAGTTCACCGAAACCCTGTGGCCCGATTTTACACCTGATGAGTTGGCGCAGATTGTCGGCCGTTTTGGCAACCGCGAGCGGCGTTTTGGCGGGGTGGCCACCGCATGAGTGGGGCAAGTGAGCGCTGGGTTGATCTGAAGCCCAGATTGTTTTCGGCGGCGGCAATGTTGACATTGGGCGCTGTGGAAATCTGGCTTGGCGGGATTTCCTTTCTGGTTCTGGTCACCTTTGTGACGGCGCTGATGATTTGGGAGTTGTCCACGATCACCGCCCCCGGCAAGCCGGTTTTGGCGCTGGTGATGGCGGGGATGGCGGCGTTGAGCCTGATTCTGGATGAGGGTTATCCGTCGATGTCGGCGTGGTTGCTGTTTCCTTGGGTGGTGGTGGCGGTGGCGCTGACCCCGCGCAAAGAGCCGTTTGCAGCGGCCGTGATTGCCACGGCCATCATGGTTTCGGGCCATGGGCTGTTTGTGCTGCGTGACGAGGCGGGAACGGCGGCGATCCTGTGGCTGTTGGGGGTGGTGATTGCCTCGGATGTGATGGGCTATTTTGCCGGGCGTATCTTGGGCGGTGCGAAATTCTGGCCCTCGGTCAGCCCCAAGAAAACCTGGTCTGGTACCGTGGCGGGCTGGATTGGTGCGGCTTTGGTGGGGCTGGCCTTTGTGCTGGCCGGTCATGGCGAATGGCCGCTGATTGTGATTTCGCCGCTGATCGCCTTTGCCGGGCAAATGGGCGATATCGGCGAAAGCTGGATCAAACGGCGCACCGGGGTCAAGGATTCCTCGGCGCTCATTCCGGGGCATGGCGGGCTGATGGACCGCTTTGATGCGCTGACGTTGGCGATGGTGGCGGTGATGCTGTTGACCCATATCACGACGTTGCCGGTGGGGGGCTGACATGCGCAGCCTGTCGGTTTTTGGTGCCACCGGATCGGTGGGCGAAAGCACCTTTGATCTGATCATGCGTGCGGGCGGCGCGAAAACGTTCCGCACTGTTGCCTTGACCGGGGGGCGCAACGTGGCGCGTTTGGCGCAGATGGCACGCGACTTGCGCGCCGAGCTGGCGGTGACGGCCTATGACGACTGTTTGCCCGCGCTGCGCGAGGCTTTGGCCGGCTCTGGGGTGCAGGTTGCCGCCGGTGCGGGCGCGATTGCCGAGGCTGCGGATCGCCCCGCCGATTGGGTGATGAGTGCAATTGTGGGGGCGGCGGGTTTGGTGCCGGGCCTGCGCGCCTTGTCGCATGGCGCCACTTTGGCGCTGGCCAACAAGGAAAGTCTGGTCACGGCCGGCCCTTTGCTGATGGCAACAGCGGCGCGCTACGGGGCGAGAATTCTGCCCGTCGACTCGGAGCATTCGGCAATTTTTCAGGCGTTGGCGGGCGAGGATATCGGCGCGGTTGAGCGCATTATCCTGACCGCATCGGGCGGGGCTTTGCGCGATTGGCCGATTGAGCGGCTGGCCAAAGCCACGGTCAAGGACGCCTTGGCGCATCCGAATTGGTCGATGGGCGCGCGGATCACCATTGATTCGGCCTCGATGTTCAACAAGGCCTTGGAAGTGATTGAAACACGTGAGTTTTTCGACGTGTCGCCAGAGCAGATCGAGGTGATCATCCACCCGGAATCGATCATCCATTCCATGGTTGGTTTTCACGACGGCGCGGTGATGGCTCATCTGGGCGCGCCCGATATGCGCCATCCGATTGGCTATGCGTTGAACTGGCCCGCCCGCTCGCCCTTGCCTGTGGCGCGGCTGGATCTGGCGGCTTTGGGACAGCTGACGTTTCGCGCGCCTGATTTGGCCCGCTTTCCCGCCTTGCGGCTGGCGCGTGAGGTGATGCAGGCGCGCGGGCTGGCGGGGGCGGGGTTCAACGCGGCCAAGGAAATCGCGCTGGATCGCTTTATCGCGGGCGGGATCGGATTTATGGATATGGCCGGGTTGGTGGAAACCACTTTGGCCCAGCTTGCCGCCGGGGCCGGGTTTGCAAAATCCGATCCCTCCCTTGAAGATGTGTTGCAAATGGACCATTTGGCACGGGTACGGGCCGGTGAGGCTGCGGAACAACTGGCAAGACGCAGAGCATAGGGCGGGCACAGTGGATATTCTTTCGGTTCTGACTTCGGCAGGAAGCACGGCCTGGACGCTGTTGTTTTTCCTGATCGGTATCGCGATCATCGTGACGGTGCATGAATACGGGCATTATATCGTCGGCCGCTGGTCGGGCATTCATGCCGAGGTGTTCAGCCTTGGTTTCGGCCCGGTCGTGTATTCGCGCATTGATAAGCGCGGCACGCGTTGGCAGATCGCGGCCTTTCCCTTGGGCGGTTATGTGAAATTTCTGGGCGATGCCAATGCGGCCTCGGCCGAAGACAGCGCCACCATGGCCAACTTGTCGCCCGCCGAGCGGCGTCATTCGATGCCCGGAGCGCCGCTTTGGGCGCGGGCCGCCACCGTCGCCGCAGGGCCGGTTTTCAACATTGTGCTGACCATTGTGGTGTTTGTAGGCCTGATCCTGCTGACCGGCGTTCCCACTGACCGGGTGGTGGTCAGCAAGGTCAATCCGGTGCCTTTTGTGGGCCAGGGCTTGCAAGTGGGGGATCAAATCCTTGCGTTGGATGGTATCGCGACCCCGGATCTGGAGACCTATGGCAAGGTTGCCACCAAACTGGCTCCGGCAGAGCAGGTGATTTATCATCTGCAGCGCGATGGGCGCGAGATTGATCTGACGGGGCCACATCCGTTTCTGGCGCTGGTGGGCGGGGTGCAGCCCAAGAGCGCGGCCATCAAGGCTGGGATCAGGGCGGGAGACGTAATTCTTGCGGCTGACGGCGTGGCGGTGACGGCATTTTCGCAGATGCCGCCGCTTGTCGAGGCCGCCGCAGGCAAGCCGATCACCCTGAAAATCTGGCGCGACGGTCAGGTGTTTGACCTGAGCCTTGCTGCCAACCGGCGCGATATTCCCAAGGCGGATGGGGGCTTTGAGACGCGCTGGCTGATCGGGCTTTCGGCGGGCAATCTGTTCGAGCCCGAGATGCGGTGGGCTTCGCCTTGGGAGACCATCACGCTTGCGGTTGAGAATACATGGTTTTTGGCCAAGACCTCGCTTTCGGGCCTGTGGCATGTGGTGATCGGCGCGATCAGCTCTTGCGCGATTTCCGGGCCGATCGGCATGGCCGAGGTGATGGGCGATGCGGCCCGGATCGGCCCTCAGGCGTTCTTGCAGATGCTGGCGGCGCTGTCGCTGGGCATCGGGATGCTGAACCTGTTCCCGATTCCGGTTCTCGATGGCGGGCATCTGGTGATGTATGCCTATGAGGCGGTGATGCGGCGCAAGCCTTCGGAGAAATTTCTTGGCTATGTGATGGCGGCGGGATTGGCCGTGATCTTGTCCTTCATGGCCTTCGCCCTGACAAATGATGTGCTTTGCAACTAGGGCCTCGGCACAATCAACTGCGGTTCTGACAGCACATATCCACAGATTGTTGCCGATTGGGCCCAAACCGGCATAAATCTTGTGGTATGGCTTTTGACAAGCCCAGCACTTCGGGCTAGTCAGGAAACAATAATTTTTGTGATTTGGGGGCGACTTATGCAAGGATCAGCACAGGCAGGCGCGCAGCGCAGATCCATGATCCGGCGATTTGCCCGCCCAGCCGTTCTGGCTGTTCTGCTTTCGACAGCAATCGCTTCCGAGCCGTTCCTGACACCGGCCTATGCGCAAAGCTACAGTTTTTCGCAGGTGGTGATCGAGGGCAATGATCGCGTGGATGCGGCCACTATCCTGTCTTATGCGGGAATCGCCCGGGGCAAAGCGGTGTCGGCGGGCGAGTTGAACGACGCCTATCAGCGAATCGTAAATGCGGGTCTGTTTGAGTCGGTCGAGATCGTGCCCAAGGGCGGCACATTGGTGATCCGGGTCAAAGAGCTGCCGATGGTCAGTGTGGTGGACTTTCAGGGCAATAAGCGTCTGAAGGATGACAGCCTGGCCAAGATCGTCAAATCACGTTCGCGTCTGGTCTATTCTCCGGCCCAGGCCGAAGCGGATGCTGCCGCTATCGCCGAGGTTTATCGCAGTGAGAGCCGTTTGGCCGCCTCTGTCACGCCGCGCATCATCCGGCGCTCGAACAATCGCGTCGATCTGGTGTTTGAGATCAGCGAAGGCAAGGTTACCGAAAATGAGCGCCTGACCTTTGTTGGCAACCGCGCCTATTCTGATCGTCGCCTGCGGCAGGTTTTGCAAACCAAACAGGCCGGATTCCTGCGTCAGTTGGTGAAAGGCGACACTTTCGTTCCCGAGCGACTGGATCTCGACAAGAAACTGCTCAGCGATTTTTATATGTCGCGCGGCTATGTTGATTTTCAGGTTCTGGATGCCAATGGCGAGTTGTCGCGCGAGCGTGATGCCTCCTTTGTCACCTTTACCATCCGTGAGGGCAAACCTTTCAAGGTTGGCAAGGTTTCGACGGTCTCCGAGGTTGAGAATGTCGATACCGCCGAATTCATCGCGGCACAAAAGCTGCGCTCTGGTGTAACCTATTCGCCGTCGGTGATTGATAACAACATCACCCGGATGGAAAATCTGGCACAGCGCAAGGGGTTGAATTTCGTTCAGATCGAGCCTCGGATCACCCGCAATGACCGCGATCAGACGTTGGACGTGGAATTCGTGATCAAGCGCGGACCGAAGGTTTTCGTTGAACGCATTGATATCGAAGGCAATACCACAACGCTGGATCAGGTGGTGCGGCGCCAGTTTGGCTCGGCTGAAGGCGACCCCTTCAATCCGCGCGAAATCCGGCAATCGGCCGAACGTATCCGCGCGCTTGGGTATTTCGCGGACGCGACAGTGGACGCCCAGCCCGGATCGTCACCCGATCAGGTGGTCGTCAAGGTTGGCGTGGAAGAAAAGCCCACCGGCTCGCTGAGTTTTGGGGCAACCTATGGCGTCAGCTCGGGTTTTGGTCTGAATATCGGCTTTTCGGAATCCAACTTCCTTGGTCGCGGGCAGGCGTTTTCGGTAAATATCGCCGCTGGGAAAACCACGACTGATTCCAGCATCGCCTTCACCGAGCCCGCGTTGCTGGGCCGCGATCTGAAGCTGAAGTTTGGTGCGTTTTACCG
>CBDUEF010000005.1:0-20199 GCA_965366095.1 uncultured Cypionkella sp.
TGCAACTAAAAGCCGGGTCCGGTGATCACGGTCAGATGGCGCTCGCCGCCCGAAAACAATGAAAATGCCCCGTCTTCAACGACAGAGGCCCTCGACAACCGCCATTTCAGCGCGCCGCCTTCGATTAACCGCAGCATCTCGACAGTTACACCCTTGCCGTTGGCCCAAGGCATTTCAGTGTAATCGGCGGGGGTAAGATGAAGCATTATTCTGCTGCCTGCTTTCCAAGGATTGGGGTAGGATCATTCGGGCTCAGCTCTTCAAAATCGAAGTTATCCAAGCGTGCGGCACGTTTCCCGGCCCTTTCGGCAGCCGTAGAGATCCCGTCAAGATCAGCACGCGCCTGATTGAAATGCGTGGCCAGCTTGTCCACCCGCTCAACCACCAGCTCCACATCCCGGTGCAATTGACGCAAGGTTGCCCGAATGGCCCCGGCCTGTTCGCGCATTCTTGCGTCTTTCAGCACTGCGCGCATGGTGTTGAGCGTGGCCATACAGGTTGTAGGCGACACAATCCACACCCGCGCCGTAAAGCCATCACGCACCACCTCTGGGAAATTTGCGTGCAATTCAGCATAAACAGCCTCTGACGGCAGAAACATTAACGCCCCGTCCGCGGTTTCGCCGTCGAGAATGTATTTTTCGGAAATCGCCTTGATATGTACCCGAACTGCCGCCCGCAGTTGAGCTTGCGCCTCGACCACAGCGCGCGGAGTATCGGCGCGGCGCAGCGCCTCATAGGCCTCAAGTGGGAATTTTGCGTCGATCACAATGGGCCCCGGCGGATTGGGCAGATGGATCAGACAATCGGCGCGCTTGCCGTTGCTCAGCGTCGCCTGCATTGTATAAGCGTCGGCCGGCAACGCCTTTTGCACGATGTCATTCAGCTGAATTTCGCCAAAAGCGCCACGCGCCTGTTTGTTCGCTAAAATATCCTGCAAATTCAGAACATTACCTGAAAGTTTTTCGATATTCGCTTGTGCCTTGTCGATGGTCATAAGGCGTTGCTGCAACTCCCCCAGACTATGTGCCGTGCGGGTGGCGGTACCATTCAGGCTCTCCCCCATTGCGCGCTGCACCTCGGCCAAGCGCTTCTCCATCAGTTGCAGCATAGCCGTCTGACTATGGGCCTGATTTTCAGAGACGTGATGCAGGCCACCTGAAAGCCGCTCTTGCCCCTCGCCCAGCGCCTGAACCCTTTGGCCCAGCCATCCCATTTCGCGCATCAAGGGCTGCGCCATGGTGGCAGACCTGCCCGCCGCGCGCAAAATCAGCAAAAGCAGAGCCACCAGAACGATGCCAACGCCCGCAAGCAAAAGCATCTCTGGCGCGTTCCAAGCGTAACTTTGTCCGAATAAGCTAATCATCGGCGGCCAAAAAGCCTTTCAATATCATGCAGTTTCAATTCGACATAGGTGGGCCGTCCGTGGTTGCATTGCCCCGAATGGGGCGTTGCCTCCATCTCGCGCAACAGCGCATTCATCTCTTCCGCCCGCATCTGGCGACCCGACCTGATCGACCCGTGGCAAGCCATGCGCGACAAGATCGCCTCCATTTTCACCTGTAACGAGTGGCTTTGTCCAAGATCAGCCAATTCGTCCAGAATATCGCGCACCAGTGCAGCCGCAGAAATATTGCCCAAGATCGCAGGTGTTTCCCGCACGGCAATTGCAGACCCACCAAAAGGCTCAATCGACAGGCCCAGCCTGGCAATATCCTCCGCAATATCCAGCAATCGACTGGCATCTGACACTGACAGCTCAACAATTTCCGGGATCAAAAGCGCTTGGGCCTTCACTCCGGTTTCCGCCATCTGCCGCTTCAAACGCTCATAAACCAACCGCTCATGTGCCGCATGTTGGTCTACAATCACCATTCCCGTCGCCGTTTGCGCGATAATGTAATTCTCATGGACCTGTGCGCGGGCGGCACCCAAGGGGTGATCCTCACTATCCATTTGGGATGCATCCTGAACGCGAACCTGCGGCGCTTCGGCAAAACCCGGGCCGATTTGCTCGGGTGCCTGATAGGCAAAAGCGCGTGCGAGGCTAGACTTTGAGGGCTGCTCCATTTGATACATCCGTGGCACTTCGGGGCGCATGGCCGCCAAGGTCGCATCCCCGATCGTCGAGCTGGCCCGATGCCCCGCTCCAGAAAGGGCTGTTCGCAAACCCTTGATGATCAGGCTGCGCGCCGCGTCTGGTTCGCGAAAACGCACTTCAGATTTTGCCGGGTGCACGTTCACATCTACTCTTTCGGGATCACAGATCACGTTCAAGACCGCAGCCGGATGCCTGTCACGGCTTAGGAAATCGAAATAGGCCACCCGCAAGGCTCCCAACAGCGCTCGATCCAGGACCGGGCGGCCATTCACGAAAACGAATTGCTGCACGGAAGTTCCGCGTGAATAGGTCGGCAGAGCGGCATAGCCCACAAGCCGCATTCCCTCACGCTCGACATCAATTTTCACTGCATTGTCAATGAAATCGCGCCCCAAGATTTGTGCGAGCCGCCCGTGCAAGGCATCAAAAAAATCACCGCTTTGCGGATCAACACGCAGGATCACGCGTGGGGCTTCCCCTTCGCTGCGCTCAGTTAAAGTGAAACCCACCACAGGTTCAGCCATGGCCAGCCGGCGGATCACCTCGGCGATCGCCTGCGCCTCGGCCCGATCAGAGCGCATGAATTTCAAACGCGCCGGGGTGGCATAGAACAAATCGCGCAACTCAATCACTGTCCCCTGCGCCGCGGCAGCCGGGCGCACTTCGCCCAATCGGCCACCCGCCACTGTCAGCGACACACCATCATAACCAGCCGCGCGTGACGTCAGAGCCAGCCGCCCCACAGCGCCCAGGCTGGCGAGTGCTTCGCCTCGAAAGCCGAACGAGCGGATATTGAGGAGATCGGACCCGTCAATCTTGGAGGTCGCATGCCGCGATACCGCCAGCGGCAGATCTGCCCCGGTCATGCCACAGCCATCATCCGTCACCCTGATCAGCACCTTGCCACCAGCCGAATAGTCCACGGCTACCCGCCGCGCCCCCGCATCCAATGCGTTTTCGACCAGTTCTTTCACTGCCGAAGCAGGACGCTCCACCACTTCGCCAGCAGCGATGCGGTTGATTGCAGATTCGTCCAGATGGCGGATCACCGGCCGAGATTCATCGCTTATGTTGGGGGCGTGGTTGATCATGCCACCATTTCTAGCAGGTCCTCTCTGTCAGGGCCACAGATTCGGCTAGTTTTGTGACATCAGCCCCTCAGGCTGACCAACCACGACAAAGCCCAATTGATCAGGTGTGAACAACTCGGCTGCGACCCGCCCTATATCGGCCATTGTCACGGCCTCCACCTTGGCATTGCGGGTTTTCGGATAGTCTGGCGACAAGCCCATGATCTGCATTCCAACCAAAATCGACGCAATTGTGCCATTGCCATCAAAGCGCAGTGGATAGGCGCCCGTCATATAGGTTTTGGCATTGGCCAATTCTTCTTCGGTCACACCGTCGGCCGCCAGTTTCGCCCATTCCTCGCGGATCACCTTGATCGCGGGCCCTACATTGGCATTGCTGGCCTGAAATTGCCCCAGAATGGATTGGGCGTGGTCATAGCTGGCAAGGCTGGTGCCAATTCCATAAGTAAGCCCCCGCTTTTCGCGCACCTCAGTCATCAACCGCGCAGAAAAGCGACCGCCACCAAGGATCTCGTTCAGCAAAGATGCCGCGAAATAATCGAGATTGTCAAAGCGCATGCCTTTTTGGCCAAAAATCACCACCGATTGTGGGCCGGGGAAATCCTGAACCGTCACGGCCTTGTTATAAACCGGGTTGGCATCGGTAGGCTGGGGTGCCCCGGTTGCAGGCAAATCTCCCAGCAATGTATCGAGAAGCTTTCCCAAATCGGCGGGGCTGATGTCACCAGCAGCGGCAACAATAATTCGATCTCGTGCCACTGAATCTGCAAAGGCGGCCACGATATCGTCGCGTGTTAGGGCCGTCACACTTTCGATCGTCCCGGAGCCATCTGTGGCATAGGGATGGTTGCCGTAAGTGCGCGCCCGCGCAAGTTTTCCGGCAATAGCACCGGGGTCTTTTTCATCGGACCGCAACCCGGTCAAAACCTGACCGCGCACGCGTTCCACCGCATCCGCATCAAAACGAGGGTGGGTAAGGGCGGAGTGCAGCAATGCAACACCTTGATCGCGATTTTCGGTCAAGAAGCTGGCGGAAACCGAGAGCCCGTCTTGATCCGAAGAAAAGCCGATCTTGGCTGCCAGATCATCGCGAGCTGCCGCAAAGCCTTGGCTGTTCAGATCGCCCGCCCCTTCCTCAATCAGCGCCGTCATCAGATTGACGGCACCGCGTTTGCCATCTCGGTCCAGCGATGTGCCCCCAAGAAATCGAATTTGCAGCGCGGTGAAGGGAATTCCATGGTCTTCGACCAGCCAGGCCTTGATCCCACCGGGCGAAACGACTTGCTGAATATCGGTCTCGGCATGGGTCGGCAAAGCCAAGGCCAAAACCAAGACTGCGGAACGAAACATTGCGCGGATCATTTCTGACCCTCCACTTTTGGGGTCAACCATCCTGTCACGGCATTGTCACGGTTCAAAACCTTGTTGGCGACAGCCATCACGTCGGCTTCAGTCACGGATTGCAAGGTCTCCGGCCAGGCTTTTACATCGTCAATCGACAAGCCGACAGCCAAAGCCGAGCCATATTTGCGGGCAAGCCCACCGGAATCATCGCGCGCATAGATCTCATCTGCGCGCATTTGAGTCTTGATCCTTGCAAAATCCTTGGCATCGACGCCTTCTTTAAGGAACTTGGCGATCACGCCATCCATCGCCGCTTCGGCTTTGGCCAGACTGACACCCGGCACCGGCCCAACAGCGACACCGAAAGTCTCAGGATCAACTGTCGTAGCGTCATAAAATGCCGAGGACCAGACGGCGGTTTGGGTATCAAACTGCAGGGCCCTTGCAAAAACCGAAGTGGTGCCTGAGCCGCCAAGCAACTCGGCCAAAAGGCTAAGTGCTGCTGCCTCCTTTTGGTCTCCGGAGCGGCGATTGGGGGCCAGGTAGGTGCGCACCATATAGGGTTCAGAAACCCGCTCATCCGCCATCACGATCCGGCGCTCGGCCAATTGTGGCGGTTCTTGTGGGCGGGCCCGAGGTTTGATTTTGTCGGAGGGCGCGACGGGGCCGTAAAACTGACGGGCCATGGCGAGCACGGCATCAGGCTGCACATCCCCCGCGACCACCAGAATTGCATTGTTGGGGGCATAATTGGCCTGATAAAAATCCAGCGCATCCTGCCGCGAGAGCTGAGCCATCTCCTGTCGCCAACCAATCACAGGGATTCCGTAGGGGCTGTTCAGGAACTGCGCGGCTGACATTTGTTCGGTCAAAAGCGACCCGGGGTCAGAGTCTGTGCGCTGAGCGCGTTCTTCAAGGATCACGTCGCGCTCGGTTTTCACATCGTCTTCGGTCAGACGCAAATTTCGCATCCGATCGGATTCCATCTCCATCATCAGACCCAGTCGATCGGCCGCAACGCGTTGGAAATAGGCCGTGTAATCTGAAGTGGTAAAGGCGTTGTCGTTGCCCCCCTGCGCCTCGACGCGCGCTGAAAACTGGCCCGGCGGCACCTTATCGGTGCCCTTGAACATCAGATGTTCCAGAAAATGCGCAATTCCCGAATGGCCCGGACTTTCATCAGCAGCCCCGATCTTATACCATACCATTTGGGTGACGACCGGAGCGCGATGATCCTCGATCACCACGATCTGCAAGCCATTGTCCAGCTTAAATGAACTGACCGTATCTGCAATCGCAGGTGCCCCGAGGGCCGTTAACCCAAGAGCCATTAGGCTGAAAGCACCCCGTCCAAAAGACCTGAACATTGTCACTCCGTTCATACGACCGTTGGCGCTATAGCTATCTACGGGTCGGGGTAGCGCAACCCCTCCCTACGCAAATGTTACTTCTTGGGAACGCCGTCTGGTGGCGCAGAAGGAGTCTTGGCACCCGCCGCGCGCCACCGTGCCAATTCGGCATATTGATCAAGTGCCATCACGGCATAGGCCTTGAAATAGACATTCACATTGAAAAGCCGTTCCAACAAACGTCCGTCATGCTTGCGCCGCCACTCCAGATCTTCCGCCGCCAGAGTTTGGCGAATCCCGGTAGTGACCCCTTTGCGCGTGGCGTAATTATACAGCCCCGCATCCCCCGAAGGCACCGCGCCCGTCGCCATAGGCTTGCCGCCCAGCGCGGTGATCGCATCATCAAATGGTTTGGGATCTGTACGGTTCTCGCCGCCCGGCGTTGGATCGGGCAGTGCCATCAGATCATCAGGCATCGAAAGCCCTTTTGGCGGCAAGATCGAGAATTCGTCCGGTCCATCCGTGGTGGAATGAACATTCATCAGAATCGGCGCTTTGCCGTTGCCACCACAAGCTGACAGCAACAGCATTACTGTACCCGCTGCTGCGAGAACCGCCCCTGATGACCGCATGCCTGCCTCCGTTTCGTCTGTCCCTGACGTCTTAGCGCATCGCTTTGTCCGCGTCACGGGGTCTTTCGGCGCTTGATGCCGCGCTTTGCGTCCGCGAGCCGTTGTTTCCGACCTTTTGGCGCGTCACCCGAAAACAAGACGAGACCCATTGCCCCGGCGAAAACGGCTATGTCAGCCACGTTAAACGAATAAGGATTTTCGATTCCGCAGCAAGACATATTGAGAAAATCCGCCACAGCCCCATAAATCAGCCGATCAACAACATTCCCCAATGCTCCGCCGACCAACAACCCGGCCGAGATTTGGGCGATGGCGGCCATCTTCTCACGGCGCACCCAGACGATGACCCATGCCGAAATTGCGACAGCGACAGCGATCAGAGCCCAACGAACAATATCGGCTGAATTGGAAAATAGGCCAAAATTCACGCCCTGGTTCCACGCCATTCGAAAATTGACCAAAGGCGGGAACACATCTATCTCGCCACGCGAAAACAGGTCAAGCCACTGCACAACATACCATTTCGTTAGCTGATCAAGCCCGAATGTCGCAACCGCTGCCAGAATGAATGCGCGCATTTGATCAGTGTCGGAAATGGCGCTGGCCGGTAAAAACCATCGCCAGCCCCGCCGCATCTGCAGCAGCAATGACCTGATCATCGTTCATAGAACCTCCTGGCTGAATCACCGCAGTTGCTCCTGCCTCGGCTGCAGACAACAAGCCATCAGGAAACGGAAAAAATGCGTCAGAAGCCACGACAGCGCCGATCGCGGGACTTTGCGGCAGGCCCAGCGCTTCGGCCATATCGCCAGCCTTGCGTGCAGCAATACGGGTGGAATCGACCCGGCTCATCTGTCCTGCCCCGATGCCAACAGTTGCGCCATTTTTCACATATACAATCGCATTGGATTTAACGTGCTTTGCGACCTTCCATGCAAACAGCATATCATCACGTTCGGCTTCTGTAGGAACCCGCTTGGACACGACCTTCAAATCCGAAGGTGCAATCTTGCCCGAGTCCCGATCCTGTACCAGTAATCCACCAGCGACCTGCTTGAAAGCCAGCGCCACCAATGTCGGATCCGGTAGTCCCTGAGTGGTCAATAGTCGCAAATTCTTCTTGGCAGCAAAAACTGCTTTTGCCGCGTCACTCGCACCCGGTGCGATCACAACTTCGGTGAAAATCTTTGCGATCTCTTCGGCTGTTTCCGCATCAAGGGGTTGATTAAAAGCCACAATTCCACCGAATGCCGAGGTTTGATCGCAAGAATAGGCGCGCAAATAGGCCTCTTTCAGGGTTGCGGCCTTTCCAACTCCGCAAGGATTGGCGTGTTTGATGATCGCGCAAACAGGGCCATCATCCGCAAATTCCGCCACCAACTCAAAGGCCGCATCGGTGTCATTGATGTTGTTGTAAGACAGCTCTTTTCCTTGCCACTGGTGCGCGGTTGCGACGCCATGCCTGCCGGTTCCATCAGCATAAAACGCCGCACGTTGGTGCGGGTTTTCGCCATATCGCAGCCCCTGAATCAAGCTGCCCGAAAAGGACTTCTTGCGCGGAAACGGCTGTTGCAACTGCTGTGAGAGCCAGGCCGAAACCGCCACATCATAGGCCGCAGTGCGCGAATAGGCAGCAAGCGCCAGCTTTTGCCGATACGCCATTGAAGTTGCGCCATTTTGCGCCTTCATCTGGTCGATCAGGGCCTCATAATCCGCCGGATCAGTCACGATGGCCACCGAGCGGTGGTTTTTGGCCGCCGAACGAATCATTGCTGGGCCGCCGATGTCGATATTCTCGATACAGGTTTCGAATGCTGCCCCTTTGGCCACGGTTTCTTCGAACGGGTAAAGATTTACGATCACCAGATCAATTGGCTCGATCCCATGCGCTGCCATTTGCAACAGGTGCTCATCATCATCGCGCAATGCCAGCAGCGCGCCGTGAATGTTTGGGTGCAGGGTCTTTACCCGCCCATCCATCATTTCGGGAAACCCGGTCACATCAGACACATCACGCACTTTCAGGCCCGCAGTGCGCAGCATCCCCGACGTACCACCCGTCGAAATCAACTCCACGCCCATTCCGGCCAAGGCCCGCGCCAAATCCAACACTCCCGATTTGTCAGATACCGAAATCAGCGCGCGGCCAATTGGAACGAGATTGGGCATGGATGCAGCTCCTTCAAGGATCAGATTGGTACCAGAAAATCTTCACGGTTTAGATCGCGAATGGCGAGGGGAGTATCTTGTGCTTTCGACAAGGTCCAGCCGATCCGGGTCTCCAATTCTCTTGCACGCGCCGAAAGCACAATTTGCCGCGTTGGACGTGGCTTCAGCCGCGCCTTTTCCAGATAGACAGAAGCCTCCAGAGTAAGCACAGCGGCACCCACAAAGCGAAACACCCAGATTTCCCCGCTCTTCAAGGCAAGCGAAACGGCAGAACCACCCATGTCTAATGCGGCATCAACGTCAGGATGCAGATGAAACCGAAGGGCGAAACCCACGCCTTCCATTCTGCCATCCGTCAAAAGCCGCTCAAATCGTTGCCGCTCGTCCACGCGTTGCGCTGCCAAAGTGTCAATCCCGGTCAAAACACGCCCGTCTACGGAAAGGGTTAGATCACGCAGGTGGCTCAATCCATGCGTGGCCGACCAGCCATTGTGGGCCAAATACAAATGTGCGCCATCGGGACCGGATGATTGCCTTAAGCTGGACACTTGGGCACGGTCACTCAGCACTTCACCTTTGCGCCCATTTGACAGGCGCGACGAAGAAAAGCCATCAAGAGCTAGGGTTGAATGTGAGGGCGTTGCTCTTCCTGCACGGGCCCATTCGCCACCAAACGGCAGACCCGAACCACAGGACACAACCACCGGGCGACGCCCCGAGGTCATCTCAAAGGCTGCCGTGGACGCATGCGCAACTGTGCCAGCTCGCCCACCGGGTGGTATGGCCGCATCGACGATCAACGTCGTGCGACCGCCCGCCAGCCGGGCGAAACCCATCGCAAGGGCCGGAGACTGGGTGATGGTGCCTCGAACCCCTGCTGCTGCAAGCGATTGATCCAATCGCCCCTCAAGTCCCCTGCCCCCACCATGAAACCGCGCCAAGCCGCCGTCAGCATGGCGCAAAACCCGCAGAGTAGGCGCAATGCGCTGAATGGCCGCTTGCAACGCCTCTGGCACTGTGCGTCCAGCCTCCACCAAAGCGCGCTCGGCCCAGGTCAAAAGTGTAAGCACCTCCAACAGCTCTTCTGGATTGCGCGTTGGAATGCCTCCGTCTGCATCAATCTCGCGCGTGCATTCAAGAACCAAGGCGCTCAGCGCCGGACCTACCCGGGCCTCCATGCCGATCAGGGCAAGGCCCGCTGAAATGAGACCAGTCAAGGCCTCAAATCTGGGCAATCCAGGTGCCGCACCGCGCCAATGGCGTGACAAGAATACCACCTGAGCCGTAAGGCTTTCGTAATATGCTTCGCTTTGCACCCGATCCCGGCCTTGAAGCAACATCAAGGCGTGGTTGATCCATCGAATAATCCGGCGCCCCGCCAGATCGGGCGTCCAACCCAACCCCTGCCCTTTGCCAAACCGGGAAATCCAATCCCAGGTCCAATCCTGCGCCCGACCACGTGCCAGACTGTCGCCGACCGCTGCCAAATCATCCAGCCAGGCAAAGCCCTGCACTTCAACCGTAAATTCGACATCGGCCTCATTCAGGTCCCAGATCGAGCGCCCGCGGGCCTCGACCAGTTGACCGGCAAACTGAAAGTTTCCGGCAATCAATTGCTTGCCTCGGCCATAAAGCCCAATGCTGCGCGGCTCTGGTTGCGACACAAAACCCTTTGCAGGACGATGCCGCAAGGCCCGCCACATCGCAAATCTATTTCCCAGACCTGACGTCACCGCGGTCCTGCCTTTGCCTGCCTCTTACCCGCGTTCATCCGGGCCTGTTGCCAACACCATAACCGCTCGGACAACAAACGTCACCCGAAAATGGCTTTCGGAGCCGCTTGGCCCGTGCAACCAAAGGCCGATCAGACCGCCTCGACCCGCTCCATATACTGTGCCAGACCACGCACTTCGCGCAGCCATGCAGTAATCAGCTTGGGATCATGCGGGGCCGCATGAACGCCTGCGGGTATCGCACGGCCAAGCACTGCCTCAACCGCAAGCGATACCGGAACCGATACAAGGCGCCCCATGGCCGATCCGCGCGCATCGCCCCAGGCATCCATTGCCCAGGTTTCATCAAACACCGCGCGGCCGTCACGCTCGGCCCGCAAGGCTACAAGCAGGATCACCCGATCCGGCTCGCCGGGCGCATAGGAATTGGCCGCCATGAATTCAGCCGCCATCTCGGCCAAGCGCGCATCGCCGGCTGGGCCTTCCAGCGTTTCGATCTCGGCAAACACCGGCGCCCATGCCTCGGCCCAACCGTTCAGCCGGATCGTACCACGCACGAAATCGCGCACTTTCCAATCTGGATCAAAACGGTAATCCTGCATGAATGGATAGCTGTCACGGTTGGGGTAAACCTCGAAACTTTCCGGTTGCGGCAAGGGCGCATCATAGCGCGTGATCGCATCCCAAGGCCGCGCCACTCGCAATTCGGAAAAGTTGCGCAGGCTGCGTGAGGGCGAACGCAGGGCTTTCAACACTCCCAGCGGGGTCCAGCTGAACTTATAGCGAAAAGGGTTCGGGATCTTTGGCACGCCACCGCAATAGGATTGGAAACTTAGCACATTGTCGGGGTGAAAGGCCTTTGATGCCCGATAACGCGCCACCAGATCATGCGCCATCAGATGATCAATGCCCGGATCAAGGCCAACTTCATTCATCGATACCAAGCCCTTGGCTCGAAATTCTTTATCCAGCGCCAGCATTTCCGGCGCGATGTAGGATGAGGACACAAAATGCGCGCCCTTGGCCAAGCAGGCCTTGGCAATCGCCACATGCTGATCGGCGGGCAGCATTGAAATCGCCACATCACCAGCTTTCAGGGCCGCTGACAGCGCCTCAAGCGAATAGGGGCGGATGTCTTTGGCGATATCCCCCACCGCCTCGGCCGCTTTGGCAACCGTGCGGTTCCAGACCACCACTTCTTGCCCACCGTCAATTAACCGCCGCAGACCTGGGATCGAAGACAGACCCGTGCCACACCAATGAATCGTCATATCCGCTCTCCCTTACAGTGCTGCGGAGTGGCGGGTGAAATCCGCCATTGCCCGCGCCCAAACTCCAGCATCCAGCGCACCCAGCGTCAACAGCGATGGCAAAAGCTGTGCGGCATAATCCTCGCTGCTTTCCACCGGCAGCATTGAAGGCAGGTTGTCAATCGCCGTTACGTCCAGCGGCGGGTTATCATGCACCCGCAGCGCCGGGGCGCCCCAATCTGTCACGCGATCATACACTTTGATCGGCGAAAAATCCGACGTCGGATCACAGGCAATATCCCCGATCACCGTCAGCGCGCGCGCTTCCGTCTTGGCACTGGCCGGCACGAAAACCGGGCAGCCTGGCCGCGCGAGGATGCAATTGAGGAACACCTCATGCTGCAAAACCTGCGGAAACGGCCCACCGCTCGCGGTTTCGGCCATGTCCCATTTGGTGACCTGAACCCCCATCGCCGCGCAAAGATCAGCGGCACCCGTGCCAACCCGGCCATTCGCGCCGATCACAATCGCCCGCGGGCGGCCAAGCCCTTCGAAATCATGGGCCAAATCGTCCAGCAGAGCCGCCTTGTCGCCGTAAACCCCGACAGCACCTTGCAACCCATCGCGCTGCTGCGCAGCCCAACATTTCAATGAAACTGCCGCTCCGGCATACCCCGCCCAATACCCAAATGCCGCGACGCGGCGCCCGGTCTCATCGACCAGATATTCCAGATCATAAAGCGCACCACCCCCCGCCTTGAATCGCTTCAACAGCACTTGTCCCGCAGGCTGGCCCTTGAAGGCATGGCCAAACATGATGTGGCGATGGGCCAAAGCCGTGCCATCTTCCGGCAACTCTTTCAGCCCAAAGATGATTGCATCCAGCGGGGCCCGGGGCCACAGGTTTTCGGCTGCGATCTCGCATCCAGCCGCGCGATAGCCCTCAATCCCGATGGCCCGAACCAAGCTTTCTTCTACCGTCACACGCAGGCCTGCTGCAATTAACGATGCGGCCCCGGCGGGCGTCAACCCAACCCGCTCTTCATGCTCGCGCTGTTCGGCCCTAACCCAAAGATGTGTCATATATCCTCCCCAACAGCCTTGCCCTCTGGTCAATCGCGGCGACAGATACCAGATAGTGGGTCAGTGAACAGGGGTTTTGGGGTGAAAATGTCGCGGCGCATGTTGGTTTTGGGTGGGTTGGCCGCAATGGCGGCGGGGGTGGCTGCGGTAAAGCTTGTAGGCGGGCCCGGGGGGGTTCGGCTGCGCATCAAGCAGATATTTGCCCCCAACCCAATCAGCCGTACGGCCTTCGACCAGCTTTACACGCAGCCTCTCGCTCCACCGACACTTCCGTTGAAAATTTACCACCTTGGACATAGCCTTGTCGGCGGCGTGCTGCCCGCGATGTTGTCACAACTCGGCGGCAATCAATATGCCAAACAACTTGGTTGGGGTGCATCGTTGAAGCAGCACTGGCAAGGCACAGTGGACGGCATGGATCAGGCCAATGATCCCGATCACTATCGCGAGGCGCATGAGGCCCTGTCGAGCGGCGATTATGATGTGGCGGTATTTACGGAAATGCTGGAACTGCGCGACGCTATCCGGTGGCACGAAAGCGCGGACTTTCTGGCAAAATGGATCAACCTTGCGCACAAAGCCCGACCGGGAATACGGGTTTACCTCTATGAAACATGGCATTGGCTCGACGATCCCATTGGGTGGCTAGAGCGCCTTGACACTGACCGGACCGCGCTTTGGGAGGATGAGGTCTTGCGCCCAGCCATGGGCTACCCCGGTGTCGGCACGGTCTATGTGATCCCCGGCGGCTCGGTTATGGCGGCTGCGGTCCGTTTGATTGAAACTGGCACGGTTCCCGGTCTCACCTCGCGAAACGACCTTTTCGCGGTTAACCCCGATGGCTCTCCCGACCTCATCCATTTCAATGATCTTGGAGCCTATCTTATCGCGCTGACCCATTACGCTGTTATCTACCAGCGCAACCCGCAAGGACTGCCACATCAACTTGCCCTTGCCGATGGAACGCCCGCCTTGGCCTTCCATCCAGAAGCGGCAGCAATGCTGCAAAAGGTGGTTTGGCGCGTCGTAACAGGCTATCGTCTGACAGGTGTGCCGCAAGCGGAGTAGATGATGGGTGTCCTGGCACTGTTGTTCGATGTTCTTTTCGTGGGCCACAGTCTTGTTGGCTCGAACTTGCCCACGCTGACCGATGCCGCCCTGCGTGCAATGGGACAACCTGCGCGCGTTCAGGCGCAAATCATCAACGGCGCAACCTTGGCCTATAATTGGGACCATTCGGCACAGGCCGAAGGTGTGGACGCAAGGGCGCTACTGGAAAGAAGCGGCACCGACGTGCTGATCCTGACTGAATCACAGCCCTTGGCAGGGGCTGTGAAATGGTCTGACACTGCGACCCATGCCGCCGATTTCGCCAAACTCGCGGCGGCAAAAAACCCCGCTGTCCGGGTCTATCTATATGAGACCTGGCCCAGCCTCAATTCCGGCCCCGGGGCAGATTTGAAAGACGACCCTGAAGCAGCCTTGCCCTGGCGTGAACGCTTGGACCAGGATTCCGCACTCTGGCAACAGGTGGCGGCTGAGACCGCTGCTAAGGCTGGCGTTCCGGTCGGTGTGATCCCGGCAGGTCAGGCGATGGCGCTGCTTTTTGATGCGATTGCGGGCGGAAAGGTTCCGGAGCTTGCCAGGATCAAGGATGTATTCGTTGACGATATCCATCCGAACGGCAAGGGTCTGTATTTTGTGGCCATGGTTCAGGCCGCTGTAATTACAGGAAAATCACCCAAAGGCCTGCCCGCTAAAATTACCCGCTCATGGCTTTCGCGTGACGCGATCCTCTCGGATAAGACTGCGGCGGCGCTGCAAAGCATCGCTTGGCAGGCGGTTCAGGCCGCCCCAAAACTGGCCAGCCCCATAGCGAAATCTCCGCAAGTGGTTGTCGACGATACGGCCATCGTCACCCTACCCGTGATCGAGAAAAACCTGATCGTGGCTGATCCCGCGATGCCGGTCTTTGCGCCCGTCACCAACCCCAATCTTGGCCTTGGCCTTGCCGGCGTGACTGACTGGAGCGTCCAACAGCCCTTTCTTGATGTGATGAAAACCGCGCGGCCCTGGATTGGCCATCTGCCGGGGCAATTTGGCGGCTGGGGGCATGATGATCTCGTAGCTGCCGGAGCGCTTGGCCCCAACGGCTGGCCCACGCGCATTCCACCAGAAATCACCGGTATTTCCACAGTTATCCTGACCGATCTACCCACCGATGCGGCAGGTGTGGCTGGCCGATACATCCTGAGTTATCAGGGCCAAGGCGCGATCAAAGCCGAAGGTCGTGCGCAGGTGTTCGCGGCAAAACCCGGGCAGATCACCTTCGATTTTACGCCTGGAGAGGGCGGGGTTTTCGTGAGTATCACAGCAATTGATGCGGCCGATCCAATCCGCAACATCACGGTGGTCAAGGCCTCCCGTGCAGCCAGCCTTACAGCAGGCGCGATCTTCAACCCTGATTGGCTGGCCCGGATCAGGGGCACAAAATCCATCCGCTTCATGGATTGGATGATGACCAATAACAGCCCCCTCACCCGCGACGCTGATCGCCCTCAGCCAAATGATTATACCTATGCCCGCATAGGGGTGCCCGCCGAAATCATGGTTGCGCTGGCCAACGAGTTGGATGCCGATCCTTGGTTCACCCTACCGCATCTTTCCGAAGATGCCCTTGTTCGGCACTACGCCCAGATAGTCCATGACGGGCTGAAACCCGGGCTGAAAGCGCAGGTCGAGTTTTCAAACGAAGTCTGGAATTGGCAGTTTTCTCAAAGCCGTTGGGCGGAAGAACAAGGCAAGGCGCGCTGGGGCCAAGATCAAACATGGGTGCAATTCTACGCCCTGCGCGCAAGCCAGATAGCCGACATCTGGGCTGCGGTTTTTGCCGATGATCCATCCCGGCTTGTGCGGATCATCTCAGTGCAAACCGGTTGGCTTGGGTTGGAGCAGCAAATCCTTGATGCCCCGTTGGTCATGGCCGAAACGGGCAAGGCACCGTCCAAAAGCTTTGATGCCTACGCCGTTGCGGGGTATTTTTCGGCATTGCTGGGTTCGGATCAAAAGGCCGCTGCGGTAAGGGGTTGGCTGGCTCGGTCAGAACTGGCGGCCAAATCCGCGGCCCCTGCAGAAGGGGCCGCCGCCTATATCGCCACTCATCGTTATGATCTGGCGGTTGATCTGGCCGCTCAAGAGCTGCGGGATGGGTCCGTCACCAAAGACCCCACCGATTCTGTGGCGCAGGTTCTGACGGAAATTATCCCCTATCACGCCACCGTCGCCGCCGATCATGGTTTACGGTTGATGATGTATGAAGGCGGCAGCCATGTCGTCGGCAATGGTGCCCAACAAGATGATCAAGCCCTGACCGACTTTTTCACTTACCTCAACTTTACCCCGCAGATGGGCACGCTTTACACCCAGATGATGCAAGGCTGGCACCTACAATCTGACGCGCCGTTCAATGCTTTTGTCGATGTCTATCACCCCGGAAAGTGGGGAAGCTGGGGGGCCTTGCGCCATCTGGGCGACGACAATCCGCGCTGGGAGGCTTTGGCCAAAGGCTGCCCTGCATGCTAAGCGTGATCATCCCGGCGTCAAATGAAGAGGGCTATATCGGCACCTGCCTGACAGCGCTTTTCGCCTCAAACCCAGTTCCCCGTGGGGCCGAGGCGATTGTGGTGGCCAACGGCTGCCGAGATGGCACAGCCGCCATGGCGCGCGGGCTGCAGCCCTTGGCCGAGGCGGCAGGCTGGGGCCTGATGGTGATCGAGCGCGCAATTGGCGGCAAACCCGGTGCGTTGAACGCGGGCGATCTTGCCGCGAAAGGTGATCTGCGGGCTTATCTGGATGCCGATGTTGTAGTGTCGCGCGGCCTGATGGCGGCATTGGCAATGGCGCTTGCGGGCCAATCCCCCCGTTATGCCACCGGAACGGCGCAAATCCCGCCCGCCCACAGCGTCATCACCCGCGCCTATGCGGGCTTTTGGCAACGACTGCCGTTTGCGTGTTCAAACGCGCCCGGCTTTGGTCTGTTCGCAGTCAATGCAACGGGCCGCACCCGCTGGGGTGATTTTCCGTCGATCATTTCCGATGATACTTTCGTACGCCTGCAATTTTTACCCAGCGAGCGTGTGCAAGTTGCCGATCGCTATGACTGGCCGATGATCGAAGGCTTTGCCGCCCTGACCCGCGTGCGCCGCAGGCAGAATGCGGGCGTGGCCGAGATTGATCGGCTCTATCCCGGTCTATTGGATCGTGAGGCCAAGGCGCCCCTGTCGATCTTGGGCTTAGCAGGCATGGCACTGCGCGATCCCGTAGGGTTCGCCACCTATTCAGCGGTTTCACTTGCCGTCAATTTTGGCCGAACAAAGGGCTGGACGCGGGGTCGCTAGAACGCCCCTTTTGCACTTAGGCCAGTCGACTTGTCCCAATAGTCTGAAATATCAAAATAAATCTTTTCTGATTTGCCGTCATTGGTCACGCGTATCACATCGTAGAATTTGCCATTGTCGCCCATCAAGGCTTGCGAAACCACTTTCCATCCGGGTCGGTGTTTGGCAAGCCAAGCATATTCGGATTGCACCCCGTCCGCCTCGCCAGTAGCGCCTTTGACGATCACCGCTTGCACAAAACTGCTCCCGTCCCCCCCTTCAAAGCTAATTTCCGCGTCGGCGAGCATGATGGTTTCTGTCATCACTTCCGCCAAAACCGGCGCCGATGAACCGGCCATGAAAACCGCAAACAATACCGCCGAACGTGCCATCAGAAAACACCTTTCAAAGATCAAAACTCGCAAAAACCGGAACATGGTCACTCGGTTGCTCCCAACCGCGCGTCGGGCGCAATATACGGCTGCCATGCGCGGCGCTTGAAATATCCCCCGTCGCCCAGATATGATCCAGCCGCCGCCCCTTGTCGGCGGTATCCCAATCGGCGGCTCGGTAAGACCACCACGAATAGAGCAGCCCCTCGGGAATATCGGCGCGCGTCACATCCGCCCAGCCCCCTGCTTCCATCACCGCATTGAAATGCTCCACCTCAATGGGTGTGTGGCTGACGATCTTCAGCAAAGCCTTGTGGCTCCAGACATCATCCTCGCGCGGGGCGATGTTCAGATCGCCGACCAGAATCGACCGGCTTGGCCGCTCGGCATGAAACAAATCCCGCATCTCGGTCAGGTAATCCAACTTTTGCCCGAACTTCTCATTCTGCGCCCGGTCCGGGATATCCCCACCCGCCGGCACATAGCAGTTGTGGATCACCACCCCGTTTTCCAACCGCGCAGCCACATGGCGCGCATGGCCCAAACTGGCGAAATCGCGGCCCCCGGCATCGGTGATTGGCAGCTTTGACAGGATGGCCACGCCGTTATAGCCCTTTTGCCCGCGCGCCACGATGTGGTTGTAACCCAGTGCCTGAAACTGTGCGAGCGGTATAAGGTCGACCGGGCTTTTGCATTCCTGCAAACACAGGATGTCCGGCGATTCTTCCTGCATCAGCCGCGCAACCAGCCCTTCCCGCAAACGCACAGAATTGATATTCCAGGTTGCAAGAGTAAAGGCCATGACGCACTCCATTTTGTGACCCATAGCCTACCGCCAAGCAGGGGGGCGACACAACAGAGGCCGGGCAAAAAAGAGGCCGGGCACAAGGCCCGGCCAGGTCCAACAGGGAGGTGCCATGTCATAACCCCGACATGGCGAGGGGAACCTTTGGCGGAACATCCGCCTGAATCTCACCCTATGTTTCGATTCAGGCAACAATATGACGATTACGCAACCAATTTATAGCCTCCGCTTTCAGTTATCAGCAGACGTGCGTTAGATGGGTCACTCTCGATCTTCTGGCGCAACCGATAGATGTGGGTCTCAAGCGTGTGTGTGGTCACGCCCGCATTATATCCCCACACTTCATGCAACAATACATCCCGCGCCACAACCCCTGATTGTGCGCGATAGAGGTATTTGAGAATATTGGTTTCTTTCTCGGTCAGCCGGATTTTCTTGTCCTTGGCATCGACCAGCAATTTCAGCGCCGGCTTGAAGGTGTAATGCCCCAGTTGGAACACAGCATCCTCGGATTGCTCATGCTGACGCAACTGCGCCCGGATCCGCGCCAAAAGTACCGGAAACTTGAACGGTTTGGTCACATAGTCATTCGCACCCGAATCAAGACCCAAAATGGTGTCCGAATCAGTGTCATGCCCGGTCAACATCATGATCGGGCTCTTTACCCCGGTCTTGCGCATCCGGCGGCACAATTCGCGCCCGTCGGTATCAGGCAAACCCACATCCAGGATCACAAGATCGTAGAGCCCGGCCTTGGCCTTCTCCATGCCCTCGGCACCATTGCGCGCCTCGAACACATCAAAATCCTCGGTCATCACCAATTGTTCGCTCAGCGCCTCGCGCAGATCGTCATCATCGTCCACCAGCAGAACTTTACGCAGCGTTGCCATTTTGGCCTCCATCGCATCGGGCTCGATTGTTCCCTTGATGCGTGACATGCGCCCGCCTCACCCTTTCGACAAGATTTGCAACATACGCCTCACGCGGTCGTGTCACTTAACGCTCCTTTGTTTCAATTCCGTTAGCCTTGGCCTATGAAATCGACAGGAGATTGAAATGAACCTGTCACCATCCCCCAGCGAAACCCTTGCCCGCGCCCGCAGTGATTTGCGGCTGGGTCTGCCTGTAGTTCTGGAACGAGGCGGTGAGGCGATACTAGCGGCGGCCGTGGAAGAGCTTTCCCCTGACCGGCTGCAGTCCTTCCACAGACTCGGCCCTATGGTACTGGCCCTAACCGCGCGCCGGGCCGAAACCCTCAAGGCCCGCGCCTATGACGGCGATCTTGTACGGTTGTCGGTGCCTGATACCGCTGATCTGCGCTGGCTGCGGGCCCTGGCCGATCCCACCGATGATCTTAATGTTCCGCTCAAAGGCCCGCTGCACGAGTTGCGCAATGGTTCCGCAGATTTGCATCGCACGGCCCTCGCACTGGCCAAATCGGCGCAACTTCTGCCCGCGATGCTGCTTGTGGCCTTGCCCGATGGCCCGGCCTTTGCCGCTCGGCACCACCTCACTTTGATCCCCGAAACACTTTGGCCCGATCTGACCCGGATTGCGCCGCTGGCCAAAGTCGTCTCGGCCCGCCTGCCCCTTCAGGCCAGCAACGCCGGCCGCCTGCACATTTTTCGCCCCGATGATGGCGGGGCCGAGCATTATGCGATCGAAATCGGCCGCCCCGATCGCGCCCATCCGGTGCTGACCCGCCTCCACTCCGCCTGCTTTACGGGGGATGTTATGGGCAGCCTGAAATGTGATTGCGGTCCGCAACTTCACGCAGCCCTCGCCCAAATGGGCGAGACTGGATCGGGCGTCCTTCTTTACCTCAACCAAGAGGGTCGTGGCATAGGCTTAGTCAACAAATTGCGTGCTTATTC
>CBDUEF010000006.1:0-20135 GCA_965366095.1 uncultured Cypionkella sp.
GGCCAATGGCTGGGGGCGACTCGGTTGCAGGTGGCCTCGACCTGCCTTGGCCGTGCCGAGCGTGCTTTGGGTCATGCGATTGCTTACGCCGCCGAGCGCCGCCAGTTCGGTCAGCAAATCGGCAAGTTTCAGGGCACCAGCTTCAAGCTCGCCGATATGGCGATGGAGTTGAAAGCGGCGGAATTGCTGACCCGTGAGGCGGCGTGGAAATATGATCAAGGCACAGTGACCGAGGCTGATATGTCGATGGCGAAGCTGAAAGCCACCGAGGTGTTGGCGATGATTGCCGATGAGGCAATTCAGATTCATGGCGGCATGGGGCTGATGGACGAGTTGCCTCTGGAGCGTATTTGGCGCGATGCGCGGGTGGAGCGGATCTGGGAAGGTACCTCGGAAATTCAGCGCCACATCATCAGCCGCGAGCTTTTGCGCCCGCACGGGGCATAAAAGCAAGATGCCTCCGGCGGGGATATTTAAGGACAGATGAAACGAAATGTTAACCTTAACGCCGCATGATTGCGTCACGGGACAGGGGGGGACCCCGATGACCGTGACAGGTGAAACCCCGCTTCAATACGTTGAAGCGGGGCGCTTTGGTTTGTCATTCATCTGTCTGTAAATATCCTCGGGGGTCCGGGGGCAGACAGCCCCCGGCCTTGCAACCCTCCAAAAGCTTGATCTTGAAAGACCTGCCATGAAAGACCTCTCCCGACTGCTGCGCCCCAAATCCATTGCCGTTTTGGGCGCGGGTTGGGCGCTTAATGTCATTGAGCAATGCGAGAAGATGGGGTTTGAGGGTCCGGTTTGGCCGGTGCATCCGACGAAAGCCGAGATCGGCGGCCTGCGCAGTTATGCTTCCTTGGCGGATTTGCCGGGGGTTCCAGATGCCACTTTTATCGGGGTAAACCGGTTTGCGACGCTGGATGTCGTGACGGAGCTGTCTGCGATGGGGGCGGGCGGTGCGATTTGTTTTGCCTCTGGTTGGACCGAGGCGGGCGAGCCTGAATTGCAGGACCGGCTGATCGCGGCGGCGGGGGAGATGCCGATTCTGGGGCCCAATTGCTATGGGGTGATCAACTATCTGGATGGGGCGCTTTTGTGGCCTGATCAGCATGGCGGGGTCAGGGGGGAAAAGGGTGTGGCGCTGCTGAGCCAGTCGTCGAACATCATCATCAACATGTCGATGCAGAAGCGGGCTTTGCCGGTGGCCTATATTGCCTGTCTGGGCAATGCGGCGGTGGTCGGTTTGGCCGATCTGGCGGGGGCGCTGTTGGCCGACGAGCGGGTGACGGCGATCGGGATGTATATCGAGGGCATCGACGATGCGGCCGGGTTTGCAGCGCTGGCCGAGGCGGCGCGGGCGGCGGGCAAGGGGATCGTTTGCATCAAGTCGGGCAAGACGGAACTCAGCCGGGTGGCGGCGGCGTCGCATACGGCCTCGCTTGCCGGGGGTGGGGCGGCCTCCAGCGCTTTCTTGCGTCAGATTGGCGTGGCGGAAGTGAATTCTCCGGCGGAACTGATCGAGACGTTGAAGATATTGCACACGCATGGGGCTTTGGGGCACAATATCTGTTCGCTGTCCTGTTCGGGTGGCGAGGCGGGCTTGGTCGCGGATTTGGCGGCGCCTTATGGGATTGAGTTTCCGCCACCTTCAGACGCCACGCGGGCGCGGTTGGGTGAGATTTTGGGGCCGATTGTGACCATTGCCAATCCGTTGGATTACCACACCTTTATCTGGGGCGATGGGCCGCGGACCACGGATGTGTTCACCACGATGCTCGCAGGCTATGATGCGGGGATGTATATCATTGACCCGCCGCGCCGGGATCGTTGCGATCCTTCGGGCTATCAGCCGGCTTTGGATGCCATTGTGGCGGCGCAAAAGGCCACCGGGGTTCCGGCCTTTCCGGTGGCGTCTTTCCCCGAGAATTTCGATGAGGATTATGCAATCCGCCTGATGGAGCAGGGGGTTTGCACGCTGATGGGGTTGGAGACGGCTTTGGCCGCGATCAAGGCGGCGCAGGTGGCGGGCGGGGTGCAGGGCTGGCGTCCGGTGCCGGTGTTGGCTGAGCGGGACACGCGAATGTTGAGCGAGGCTGAGGGTAAGGCACTGTTGCAGGGCCTGGGCGTTTCGGTGCCGCGCGCGGTTTCGGGGACTTGGGCCGAAGTTCAGGCCGGGGCGGCGGGGTTGACCGCGCCCTATGCTTTGAAGGGCTTGGGTTTTGCGCATAAGACCGAGGCCGGGGCGGTGCGTTTGGGGTTAACCAGCCTTGACGGCGAGGCCGAGATGGCTGGGGCCACGGGCTATCTGGTTGAGGAAATGGTGACCGGGACGGTGGGGGAAATCTTGCTGGGGCTGCGGCGCGATCCGGTTTATGGGGTTAGCCTGACGCTGGGCATGGGCGGGGTGACGGCAGAGGTTCTGGCCGATACCGTGACGCTGATTTTGCCGGTGACGGAACCCGAGGTGTTGGCGGCGCTGCGGGGGTTGCGGCTTTGGCCGTTGCTGGATGGCTATCGCGGGCGGGTGCGGGCCGATATGGCCGAGGTGGCGCGGATTGCGGTGCGTTTGGGGGCTGCGATGCTGGCCGATGCCAGCTTGGAAGAAATTGAGATTAATCCGATCCTCGTGCGTGCCAAGGGCGCGGTTGCGGTGGATGCGCTGATCAGAAAGGTTTGAGAGATGGAAATGCGGAGCGAAGGCCCGGTGAAAACCCGGCGCGAAGGGGCCATTCTGGAGGTGACGCTGGACGCGCCCAAGGCCAATGCGATCAGCCTGAAAACCAGCCGGGTGATGGGGTTGGTGTTTCGGGATTTCCGCGATGATGAGTCTTTGCGGATTTGTATCCTGCGGGCGGCGGGGGAGAAGTTTTTCTGCCCCGGTTGGGATTTGAAGGCCGCCGCCGAGGGCGATGCGGTGGATGGCGATTACGGCGTCGGCGGCTTTGGCGGCTTGCAAGAGTTGCCGAACCTCAACAAGCCGGTGATTGCGGCGGTGAACGGGATTTGCTGTGGCGGCGGGTTAGAGCTGGCCCTGAGCGCGGACCTGATCCTGTGTTCCAGAACTGCGAGTTTTGCTTTGCCGGAAATCCGGTCGGGCACGGTGGCGGATGCGGCAAGCATCAAGCTGCCCAAGCGTATTCCCTATCATGTGGCGATGGACCTGTTGCTGACGGGGCGTTGGTTTGATGCCGAAGAGGCGCTGCGCTGGGGGCTCGTGAAGGAGATTTGCACGCCCGATCAGTTGCTGGGCAAGGCCTGGGACTTGGCGCGGTTGTTGGAATCCGGCCCGCCCTTGGTTTATGCCGCGATCAAGGAAGTGGTGCGCGAGGCCGAGAATATGCGGTTTCAGGATGCGCTGAACCGGGTCAGCAAGCGGTTGTTGCCGACAGTGGACAAGCTTTATTCCAGCGAGGATCAGTTGGAGGGGGCCAAGGCCTTTGCTGAAAAGCGTGATCCGGTGTGGAAGGGGCGCTAAGAGGGACTGGCGAGTTTCATCAAGATCAGGCCTGCAACGATCAAACCCGCAGCGAACAGGCGCAGCGGGTTTGCGGCCTCACCCAAGGCGATGATGCCGAGGATGAAAGCGCCGACAGCGCCGATGCCGGTCCAGACGGTATAGGCGGTGCCCAAGGGCAGGCTGCGCATTGAAAACGACAGCAGCACCACCGAGGCGGCCATGGCGACGACGGTGATGGTGGTGAACAGCGGCTCGGTGAAGCCGTGCGATTTCTTCATCGCAAACGCCCAGACCACCTCAAGCAGGCCCGCGATACCCAAATAGACCCAAGCCATGCCATTTCCCCGTTATGCTGTGTTTGACGGCGAGATTGGCATCTGCAAGAGCTTTGGGAAAGCGCCGAAACCGACATCTTCGTCGGAATGGCGCAAGGGGCCTGCGATTTGCGCCGCTAAAGGTTGCGGGTCGGTGAAGGAGTTTGCGATGGCTGAGACGGATTATATCATCGTTGGGGCCGGGTCGGCGGGCTGTGTGTTGGCCAATCGCTTGAGCGAGAGCGGCAAGCATCGGGTGACGCTGATCGAGGCGGGCGGCAGTGACCGGCGGTTTTTTGTGCAGTTGCCGCTTGGTTATGGGAAGTTGTTTTACGACCCGTCGGTGAACTGGATGTATCAGACCGAGCCTGATCCGGGGCTGAACGGGCAGCGCGATCATTGGCCGAGGGGGAAGGTTCTGGGCGGATCCTCCTCGATCAATGCGATGGTCTGGATAAGGGGGCATCGGGCGGATTATGAGGAATGGGGGGCGGGCAATCCGGGCTGGGGCTGGGAGGAGTGCTTGGCCGCTTATAAGGCGATTGAAGATAGTGAGGCGGGGGCGGATGCGTATCGGGGCAAGGGCGGACCGCTCTATATCTCGCAAAACCGCAAGGGGCTGCATTGGCTGGTCGAGGATTACATCAAGGCCTGTGGGCAGGCGGGCTTGCCGTATAATCCTGATTTCAACGGCGCCGAGCAAGAGGGCGCTGGCACCTATCAGATGACCATCAAAAACGCCCGGCGCAACTCGACGGCGCGGGCGTTTTTGCGTCCGGCGATGAAGCGTGAGAATTTGCGGGTGATGACGGGCGCGCAGGTGACGCGGGTGATCTTTGAGGACAAGCGCGCGGTGGGGGTGGAGTATGTCCGAGGCGGGCAGGTGCAGGAATTGCGCTGCAACGGGGAGGTGATCTTGTCGGGCGGGGCGATCAATTCGCCGCAACTGTTGCAGCTTTCGGGTGTGGGGCCGGGGGCGTTGTTGCAGGGGTTGGGGATCGGGGTGATTCAGGAAAACGCCAATGTGGGGGAGCATCTGAACGATCATCAGGGGATCAATTATACCTGGGCAATGAAGGTGCCGACCTATAATGATATTTTGCGGCCCTGGTGGGGTAAGCTGTTGGTGGGGATGCAGTATTTCCTGACCGGGGGCGGGCCTTTGTCGAAATCGATCAACCATGGCGGCGGGTTTTTTCGAACCTCTGCCGGGTTGGAGCGCCCGAATATGCAGCTTTATTTTCAGGCGTTTTCCACCCTGTTGCCCAAGGCGGGCGAGCGGCCCTTGCTGACGCCTGATCCGTTTTCGGGGCTGTCGATTGGGCTTTCCAACTGCCGTCCGACCAGCCGGGGCAGTATCCGGATCGACAGCGCCGACCCCTTGGCGCATCCGGTGATCACGGCGAATGCGTTTTCAACCGAGCAGGACGTGGCCGAGATGTTGGCGGCGGTGAAATATCTGCGCCATATCGCGGCGCAACCGGCCTTTGCGTCGCTAATTGCCGAAGAGTTGCGGCCGGGGCCGATGGTGCAGAGCGATGCGGATTTGATTGATGATTTCCGCCAGCGTTCGGGCACGGTTTATCACCCCAGTTGCACCGCGCGGATGGGGGCGGATGCCAGCGGATCAGTGGTGGATGCGGGGTTGCGGGTGCATGGGGTGCAAGGCTTGCGGGTGATTGATGCGGCGGCCTTTCCCAATCTGATCGCGGGCAACACCAATGCGCCGGCGATTCTGATGGGGTGGAAGGGGGCCGAGCGGGTGTTGGCAGAGGCGCGCTGAGCCGGGCGGGGCCGTCTTGGGCGCCATTGAGGCCCCCAAGACGGCGCTGTCGCGGAGGGAATTGCGGTGGTCTGTCTGGTGGCCAAGGCAGAGCCTCCGGCGGGAGTATTTGAGCCAAGATGAAAGGGGCCGCATTTTCATCTTGGCTCAAATACTCCTCGCGGAGCGTCCGCCCTGGCCAGAAGGGCGGGCCTTGGTTTACTCCCCTCGCGGAAAGCGTTTGCTGTCTTCAAGGATGTTCAGATCCATGTGGTTTCGCATATAGCGTTCGGAGGCGGCGCGCAGGGGTTGGTAATCCCACGGGTAGTAATTGCCGTTGCGCAGGGCCTCATAGACCACCCAGCGGCGGGCTTGGGATTGGCGGACCTCGGCGTCATAGGCGGGGAAATCCCAGCGGCTTTGGGTTTGGGATTGGAAATGCGCCAGCACCTCGGCGGCGCGAGGATCGGTGGCGAGGTTGACCTCCTCATCCGGGTCGGCGGCCAAGTCAAAAAGTTGATCGGGATCGGCGGGGCAGTGGATGTATTTCCACGCGCCTTCGCGGATGGCGATCATCGGGGTGATCGTGCCTTCGGCGGCATATTCCATCAGCACCGGGGTGGTGCGGGGGGTGCCGGAGGCGAGGGGCAGCAGGCTTTCCCCGTCGGTCCAGGGCATTACTTCGGCCATCGAAATGCCTGCCAGATCGCAGAGCGTGGGGGTGAGGTCGATGGTGGAAACCGGGGTGTCGATGCGTTGGGGTTTCAGATCGGGGGCGGCGATCATCATTGGCACGCGCGCGGCACCCTCGAAAAAGTTCATCTTGAACCACAGGCCTTTGCGGCCCAGCATTTCGCCGTGATCGGAGACGAAAATCACGATGGCCTCTTGGCGCGAGGCCTTAAGGGCTGCGAAAATCTCGCCGATCTTGTCATCGACATAGGAGATATTGGCGAAATAGCCTTGGCGGGCGCGGCGGATATGGTCGGGCGCCACGTCAAGGCTGCGCCAGTCGCAGGCGTCCATCAGGCGTTTGGAATGGGGGTCCATATCTTCATAGGCAAGGGCGGGCGGCGGCTCACATTCGGGGGCGTCGTTGTAGAGATCCCAGTATTTGCGGCGCGCAACGAAGGGATCATGCGGGTGGGTGAAGCTGGCGGTCAGGCACCAGGGGCGTTTATCCAGCCCGCGCGAGAGGTCGTAGATTTTCTGCACCGCCTGGTGGCAGACATCATCATCATATTCGAGTTGGTTGGTGATCTCGGCCACGCCTGCGCCGGTGACCGAGCCTAAGTTGTGATACCACCAGTCGATGCGTTCACCGGGTTTGCGGTAATCTGGGGTCCAGCCGAAATCGGCGGGGTAGATGTCGGTGGTCAGGCGGTCCTCGAACCCATGCATCTGGTCGGGGCCGACAAAGTGCATTTTGCCCGAGAGGCAGGTGTAATAGCCCGCGCGGCGCAGGTGATGGGCATAGGTCGGAATATCCGAGGCAAATTCGGCGGCATTGTCATAGACGCGGGTGCGACGAGGCAGCGCGCCCGACATGAAGGCGGCGCGGGCGGGGGCGCAGAGCGGCGAGGCGGTATAGGCATTGGCAAAGCGCAGCGAATGTTTGGCAAGGCGCTTGAGGTTCGGGGCATGCAGGAAATCGGCGGGGCCATCGTCGAACAGGGTTCCAGTGAGCTGATCGACCATCAGGATCAGGATATTCGGACGGCTGGTCATGGCATCTCCTGCGGGCAAGGGCATCAACTATCGGTGGTGTGAGATGGCGCGGGCTGCAAAGAAAAAGCAAGTGCGGGTCGACGGTTTTTCGACGATGGGGGAGGTTTTGGACAGGCTTTTTCCAGACTGAGGTTGACGGGATCAAGGGCAGGGGTCATGCTTTGGGCAAGGCGGTGTCGTGATCGGCGTCGGTGAAAGGCCACGCGCATCATAAAGTGATTTCGCACGCAAGAATCGTTTGCCAGAGTGGCGAAGTGCGGGTTATTGATTTCGCAATCAACAAAAACTCCTCGGACAACACCGGGGGTTCCAAGGGAGAATTCCATGTCGAATGAGCTGAACTATCTGCTGTCGCGCGCGGTCAAAGGGCTGATGAGCCGTCGCGAATTTGTTGGCCGGGCCGGGGCTTTGGGTGTGATGGCGACAACCGCGAACGCGCTGTTGGCGACGGCTGCTCGGGCCGAGGGGCCGAAAAAGGGTGGCCATGCCGCCTTGGGACTGGCGGGGGGGGAAAGCTCGAACACGCTGGATCCGGCGCTGACACTGAGCCAGGCACCCTATAGCGTGATGGCCCATATCGGCGAGCCGCTGTTGCGGGTGAATCCCGATAACACGCTTGATTTGCGTGTGGCGGAAGAGATCAGCTCTACCCCCGATGCAAAAATTTGGAAATTCAAGATCCGTCAGGGCGTCAAATTCCATGACGGGTCCACGCTGACCGCGGATGATGTGCTGAAAACCATGCAGCGGCATTCGGATGAAAAGGCAACCTCGGGTGCGTTGGGCATCATGAAGGGAATTGCCTCGATGAAGGCCGATGGGGATATGTTCGAGATCACCCTGACCGATGCCAATGCCGACCTGCCGTATCTGATGGCGGATCGCCACCTGTTGATCCAGCCCGGCGGCGGCATGGAAAACCCGGCCAGCGGGATCATGTCTGGCCCCTACAAGATCGTCGTCAATGAGCCCGGCGTGCGCCACACCTTCGAGCGCTTTGCTGATTACTGGGATGACGGCATCGGCCATTTCGACACCACCGAAATTCTGATCATCAACGACGTGACCGCGCGGACCGCTGCGTTGCAATCGGGCAAGGTGCAGTTTGCCAACCTGATTGATCCGAAAATTGCCGATCTGCTGGGCAAAGCCCCTGGCGTGGTGCTGGAGCGCACCCAGGGCCGTGGGCAGAACGTGTTCGTGATGCATTGCGATACCGCACCGTTTGACAACAAAGACCTGCGCCTTGCGCTGAAATATGCGATTGACCGTCAGGAAATGGTTGACAAGATCCTGCGCGGCTATGGCTCCGTTGGAAACGATATTCCGATCAACGCCGCCTATCCGCTGTTTGACGAGACCATCCCGCAGCGCCCCTTCGATCTGGCCAAAGCAGCCGAGCATTACAAGGCCTCGGGGCATGATGGATCACCCATCGTGCTGGAAGTGTCGGATGTGGCCTTCCCCGGTGCGATTGACGCCGCCCAACTCTTCCAGCAATCGGCGCAAAAGGCCGGGATTCCGCTGGAGGTCAAGCGCGATCCGGCGGATGGCTATTGGAATGACGTCTGGAACAAAGTGCCGTTCTGCGCCAGCTATTGGGGCGGGCGTCCGGTGCAGGATCAGATGTATGCCACGGCCTATCTGTCCACTGCCGATTGGAATGACACCAAGTTCAAGAATGAAAAGTTCGATGCGCTGCTGATGTCGGCCCGCGCCGAGCTGGATCAGGACAAGCGCAAGGTCATGTATCGCGAAATGGCCGATATCTTGATGGAAGAGGGCGGTTTGATCCTGCCGATGTTCAATGACTTCCTTGACGCCCGCAGCGACACCATCGCCGGCTGGGTCAGCAACCCGAACGGCGACATGATGAACGATCAAGCCGGCATCAAGTGCTGGCTGGCCTGAGGGTGCATCCAATCGCAAAACTTTTGGTCCAGCGCATTGCGCTGGGCCTGCTTTTGCTCTTCGCGGTTTCGGCGATCATTTTTCTTGGGGTTGAATTGCTGCCCGGCGATGCCGCCGAGGCAGTTCTGGGGCAAAGTGCGACGCCCACCTCGCTGGCCAATCTGCGCGCCGAGATGGGGCTGAATGAGCCGCCGCTCGCGCGCTATTTCGCCTGGCTGGGCGGGATTTTGACCGGCGATCTGGGCCGCTCCTTGACCAATCAAAGCGATATCGCCGCCGATATCGGCCAAAGGCTGGGCAACACGCTGTTTCTGGCCGGTTGTGCCGCCGCGATTGCGGTGCCGCTGGCGATCCTTTTGGGGCTGGTGGCCGCGCGCTATAACGGGCGCTGGCCTGACAAGGTGATTTCGGCGATCACGCTGTCCACGATCAGCCTGCCCGAGTTCGTGATGGGCTATATCGTGCTGTTTTATCTGGGGGTGAAGTGGCAGTTGTTCACCACCGTGGCCATGGTGACCAGCAACATGTCTCTGGGCGAGCGATTGCAGACCATCATTCTGCCGGTAATCGTGCTGGTTCTGGTGGTCTTGGCGCATATGATGCGGATGACGCGGGCGGCGATTTTGAACGTGATGCAATCGGCCTATATCGAAACCGCCGAGTTGAAGGGTCTGTCGCCGCTAACGGTGATCTGGCGCCATGCCTTTCCCAATGCGATTGCGCCGGTGATCAATGTGGTGATGCTGAACCTGGCCTATCTGGTGGTGGGCGTTGTCGTGGTTGAGGTGGTGTTCGTCTATCCCGGCATGGGGCAATATCTGGTCGATCACGTCTCGAAACGCGATTTGCCGGTGGTGCAGGCCTGCGGGCTGATCTTTGCCGCCGTCTATATCGGGCTGAACATTCTGGCGGATGTGATCTCGATTCTGGCCAATCCGCGCCTGAGGCATCCGAAATGAGCCGTATTCCTGTCTCCGCCCTGATCGGCCTGTTCGTCACCGGCGCGTTCTTTTTCGTGGCGATCTTCGCGCAATGGATTGCGCCTTACCGCATGGATGAATTGGTCGGCGGGGTCTGGGATCCGATGTCGCGCACCAATCTTCTGGGCACCGATTCCATTGGCCGCGATCTGCTCAGCCGGATGATTTTTGGCGCGCAGGTCACGATTTTCGTGGCGACGGCGGCGACAATTCTGTCATTTGTCACCGGATCGGTGCTGGGGTTTCTAGCGGCCACGGCGGGCGGTTGGCTCGATCAAGTGCTGTCGCGCTTTGTCGATCTGATGATGGCGATTCCGTCGCTGATCATGGCGCTGGTGGTGCTGACGGCGGTGGATGTGACCATTCCGACGCTGATCATCGTGATGGGGCTGCTCGATTCCACCCGCGTTTTCCGTCTCAGCCGCGCGGTGGCGGTGGATATCACCGTGATGGATTATGTCGAAGCGGCGCGGCTGCGCGGTGAGGGGCGGGGCTGGATCATTTTTCAGGAAATCCTGCCCAACGCCCTGTCGCCCTTGGTGGCCGAACTGGGCCTGCGCTTTATCTTTGCGGTGCTGTTCATCTCGACCCTGTCCTTCCTGGGTCTTGGCGTGCAACCGCCGCTGGCCGATTGGGGCGGGCTGGTGAAGGAAAACTCCTCGGGGCTGGTTTATGGCATTCCGGCGGCGCTGATCCCGGCGCTGGCGATTGCGGCCTTGGCGATCTCGGTCAACATGGTGGCCGATTGGGTGCTGTCGCGCACCACCAGCCTGAAAGGGGGCCGTGGTGCCTGATATTCTGGAGATTAAAGGCCTGAAGATCGAGGCGACATCCTATCCGCCGGGCGAGCCGCCACGCGATGTAACGCTGGTTGAGGGCGTGTCGGTTACGGTGCAAAAGGGCAAGGTTCTGGGGCTGATCGGCGAATCCGGGGCCGGGAAATCCACCATCGGCCTGTCGGCGATGTCTTATGGGCGCGGCGGGGTGCGGCTGTCGGGCGGTGAGGTGTTGCTGAACGGGCGCAATATTCGCGGCGCGAAACCGGCAACCCTGCGGGCGCTGCGCGGCAAGGAAGTCACCTATGTTGCGCAATCGGCGGCGGCGGCGTTCAATCCGGCCAAGCGGCTGATGGAGCAGGTGATCGAGGCGACGCTGCATCACAAGGTGATGCCGCGTGCCGAGGCCGAAGCGCGGGCGGTGTCGCTGTTTCGCAGCCTTGGCCTGCCCAACCCCGAAACCATCGGCAACCGCTATCCGCATCAGGTGTCTGGCGGGCAGTTGCAACGGGCGATGACGGCGATGGCGCTCTGCCCCAAGCCTGACCTGGTGATTTTCGATGAACCCACCACCGCGCTGGATGTAACCACGCAAATCGACGTGCTGGCGGCGATCAAGGATGCGATCCGGCTGACCGGGGTGGCGGCGCTGTATATCACCCATGATCTGGCGGTGGTGGCGCAGGTGGCCGATGATATTCTGGTGCTGCGCGGCGGCAAGATGGTGGAATATGGCACCACCGATCAGATCATCAATGCCCCGCGGCAGGACTATACCCGCGCGCTGGTCTCGGTGCGCTCGATCGAGCATGTGGAAAAGCCCGAAGCCGCGCCGGTGTTGTCGGTTTCAGGGGTGACGGCACGCTATAAGGGCACGGATTTTGACGTGCTGAAGAACGTCACCGTCGATCTGCCTGCCGGGCAAACGCTGGCGGTGGTGGGCGAAAGCGGGTCGGGAAAATCGACGCTGGCACGGGTGATCACCGGGCTCTTGCCCGCGGCGCAGGGCAAGATCAGCTTTGCCGGGCGCGAGTTGTCGCCCGATCTGGCGCATCGCAGCCGTGACGATCTGCGCGAATTGCAGATGATCTATCAGATGGCCGATACGGCGATGAACCCGCGCCAAACCGTGGGCACCATCATCGGGCGGCCCTTGCAGTTCTATTTTGGCCTAACGGGGGCTGCCAAGCGCCAACGCATTCAGGACTTGCTGGATCAGATCGAAATGGGCGCGGGGTTCATTGATCGCTATCCGGCAGAACTTTCAGGCGGGCAAAAGCAACGGGTCTGCATCGCGCGCGCTCTAGCGGCCAAGCCCAAGCTGATCATCTGCGACGAGGTGACTTCGGCGCTTGATCCGCTGGTGGCGGATGGGATCTTGAAACTGCTGCTGGATTTGCAGGCCAAAGAGGGTGTGGCCTATCTTTTCATCACCCATGATCTGGCGACCGTTCGCGCCATCGCCGACAAGATCGCAGTGATGTATCGCGGCGCAGTGGTGCGCTATGGCGGCAAAACCCAAGTGCTGACCCCGCCGTTTGATGATTACACCGATCTGCTGCTGGCCTCGGTCCCCGAGATGAAACTCGGCTGGCTTGAGCAGGTGCTGGAGACCCGCAAGATGGAAAGCGCCGGGAACTAGCCCCATGCCTTTCATCTGTCTTCAAAATATCCCCGCCGGAGGCTCCGCCCTCCGCACCTGACCAAAGGCCAGCCATGCGCAAACTGCTTTTGATTCTGATTGACGGCGTGCCTTACCGCAATTGGCGGCGGCTGTTTGGCAATCTTGAGGGTTGGGTGGCCAATGGCGACGCGCGGGTCTGGCGGATGCGCGCGACCCTGCCGTCAACCTCGGCCTCATGCTACGCCTCGATCCACACGGGCGTGCCGCCGCAGCTGCATCAGGTTTGGGGCAATGAGGCGGTGTATCGGCTGGAGCAGCCGGATGTGTTTTCCGAACTAAGCCGGGCGGGGCGCAAGACCGGAGCGGTCGCGCATAGCTTTTGGTCGGAACTCTTCAACCGCAGCCCCTTTGATGCGGTGCGCGACATCGAATATGACGAGCCCGAGGGCCCGATCACGCATGGACGCTTTCACACGATGAGCGGCTATGGCTTGATCAACCAGATGACGCCCTCGGATGTAGATCTCTTCGCCACGTTGACACGGCTGTGTGAGGCCAAGGGCGTTGACTATGGGATGTTGCATAGCTGCACTCTGGATTCCATGGGCCACCGCTTCTTTCACGATTGCGCGGAAATGGACCACGCCTGTTATGCGCTGGATGCAATGCTGGCGCCGTTCGTGCATCGCTGGCGGGCGGCCGGCTATGAGGTGATCGTGACGGCGGATCACGGGCAAGACGCGCGCGGCCATCATGGCGGCACCGGCGAATTGCAGCAGGACTTCGCGTTCTACTATTTTGGCGACAGTGCCATGCCCGCGCCGGATGTGGTGCTGGATCAACTGGCGCTGGCACCGTCGATCCTGACACGGATGGGGGTAACGGTGCCTGACAGCATGAAAGCCGCGCCGTTTTTCACCCGCTAAATAACGGCGTCGCGCCCGGATATTTGGCCGGTCGGGATATTACGACGCGTAGCTTGCGCCCTCATCATCAAGCATCAGCTTGATCTCGCGCAGATGGGCTTCGGCAAAGCCGGGATAGGTTTCCCATTCCTGCGCGGTTTTTTCGGCCACCGCATCGGACAAAATGCGCAGCGGCTTGCCGGTTTGCAAGGCGCGGATATAGGTTTCTGCGGCGCGCTCGAAATAGGTCAGCCGGTTGAAGGTTTCGGCCACGGTTGCGCCAATCACCAAAACCCCATGATTTCCCATGATCATTGTGGTGATCTTGGGGTCGCTTAGCATGCTGGCGCAGCGCGCGCCCTCATCCGCAAAGGCCATGCCGGCGTAATGCGCATCCACCACGTGACGGCCGAAAAACATCGCCGTGTTCTGATCAATCGCGGGCAGGCGGCTGTCGGCCAGACTGGCCAGCACCGTGGCGTGGATGGAATGGACATGCATCAGGCAGCGCGCATGCGGCAAGGCGCGGTGGATCGAGCCGTGCAGCCCCCAGGCCGTTGGATCAGGCGCGTCGGGGCGGTCCATGGTCTTAGGATCATGCGCGTCGATCTCGATCAGGCTCGACGCGGTGATACGCGAGAAATGCCGCCCGTTCGGGTTGATCAGAAAGCGCGAGCCATCGCCGTTGACGGCCAGGCTGAAGTGGTTGGCGACAGACTCATGCAGATTGAGTTTCACCGTCCAGCGAAAGGCCGCAGCCAGATCGACCCGCTCGGGCCAGTGGGTGATGTTCGCGTGTTGGTTCATTGCGGACCTCGTTGGGCGCTAAGGGTTTGGTAATCGGCGTCTGGCATGGTGGTTTGGTTGATGATGCTCTTCCCTACTGCCAATCGCAACGCAGTTTGTTGCCTCTAAGGAAACGAAACAATGTCCATATTTCCGCCCAATATTGCCGCAAACGCCCGGTATCACTGAGATCAAGATGAAACAGGAGCCTTGCGATGCAACTCATTCGGTCCTTTGATCAAGACAATGCAACTCTCGTTGGGTTTGGCATCCGGGTGATGCTGCTCAGCAAACAATCCCAAGAGGGGCCGCTTGCGCTGCGCTTGGCCGGGATGGGCGGGATGTTGGAGCATAGTCAGGAAATGTATGAGGCGCTGGAGGCGGTGATCGAGGATCCGGCGGGGTATGGCCTGTTTGTGCTTGATTGTGATGAATTCGGCGGGATCGAGGCCGGGCGCAAGGCGGTTACCATGATGGGCGAACTGGCGCGTCGAATTCCGGTGATCCTGATCAGCAAAGAGTGCCATGATCAAAGTTTCCCGCAGGATCGCGGTGCCCCGACCATGCTGCGCGCGCCGGTATCGGCGGTGTCTTTGCGCGTTGGTTTTGAACATGCGCTGCGTGATCGGCTGGCTGTGCGGCTGATCTGAGCAAGATCAATGAGAATGAAAAGGGCAGACCTAATGGGCCTGCCCTTTGGTCTTTGGCTCAGGCAAGTGCGAGATTGATCGCCGATTCGCGGCCATCACGACCGGCTTCGATGTCAAACGTCACGGCCTGACCATCCTTGAGCGAGCGAAGGCCCGCGCGCTCCAACGCTGTGATGTGGACGAACACGTCCTTCTTGCCACCCTCGGGGGCGATAAATCCGAAACCCTTGGTTTCATTGAACCATTTCACGGTGCCCTTGGCCATCGCGAACTCTCCTCTAGCAATGCCGCCCACGATATTGCGGCGGCCCGGCTCAGTCAGCTTTTGGTCGAAGGCTGTGGCCGAAATCGGAGACAGGGACCCGGTAAGTTAACGTCGCAGAGCCTTATTAAGGCGCTCGAAATCGGCAAATCAAGCGAAATCTCTATGCACAGTCAGGGGATAGGCCCGGCAAGCGAATTCAGGCCGCTTTGGCCGCGATTGGGTGTTTGCCTATCGACCGCGCGGCCAACGCGAACACAAAGATTAACGCCGCAAAACCGATGCCCCCAAGGGACCAGACAGCAAGCGCGCTCAGGGCATTGAATTCAAAGAAAATCAACGTGGCCAGGGCAGAGATCATCCCTAAAACACCGCCCGCCAGAATCGAAATCGCTGCCATTGGTCTTGTCCTGTTTTGCACTGACAAGGTTGCAAAGGATTTGGGCGGGATTGCGGCAAAGCTGTGGAAAGGTCGCGGTATCTTGCCGAAATCTGCGAGTTCAAAACTGTTTGCGTGCGCGCAGGGCCGCGCCGATGGTGCCATCATCGAGATAGTCCAGTTCTCCGCCGATGGGCACGCCTTGGGCCAGCGATGTCAGGCGCGCGGGGCCGTTTCGCAACGCATCGGCGATATAATGGGCGGTGGTCTGGCCGTCGATGGTGGCGTTCAGCGCCAGAATTACCTCGCGCGCGGCCTCATCTTGCACGCGGCGGGCGAGTTTGGGGATGCCCAACTCCTCGGGGCCGATGGCATCAAGCGCCGAAAGCGTGCCTCCCAGGACGTGATAGCGGCCCTTGAACGCGCCGGTCCGCTCCATCGCCCAAAGATCGGCGACGTCTTCAACCACGCAAATCTCGCCATTGGTGCGGGCAGGATCGGCGCAGATCGGGCAAAGCGCCTCGGTGCCAAGATTGCCGCAAATGGCGCAATCCTGCACCGACAGCGCCACCCCGGCCATGGCTTGGGCCAGCGGCGCCATCAGCGAATCGCGCTTTTTCAGCAGCGATAGCACAGCGCGGCGGGCCGAGCGGGGGCCAAGACCGGGCAGGCGGGCCATCAGCTCGATCAGGGTTTCGATGTCGCGCATCTTAGAACGGCAGGCCCATGCCGGGGGGCAAGCCAAGGCTTTCGCCGATCTTGGCAAGCTCGGCCTTGCCACGCTCGGCGGCTTTGGCTTGGGCGTCGCGGATGGCGGCGAGGATCAGATCCTCGACCACCGTTTTTTCTGAGGCGACAAGGATCGAGGGATCAATGTCCAGGCCCAGAACCTCTCCTTTGGCACTGGCGCGCACCGTCACCAGACCCGCCCCGGATTCGCCGGTGACGGTAATATTGGCCAGATTCTCCTGCAATTCGGCCATCTTGGCCTGCATCTCGCCAGCCGCCTTCATCATCTTGGCCATATCGCCAAGCCCGCCCAAACCTTTCAGCATCTTTCTTCCTTAACTGTCCTCGAAAGGATCCCATTCGTCTTCGACCTCGGGCAAAGCCTCGATCGCAGCAACCGCTGCCATCGATTCCTGCGTGCGAATCTCGGTGATTTTTGCGCCGGGAAAGGCCAGCATCACGGCCCGAACCAGCGGATTTTCCTGCGCCTTGGCCTCGGCCTGAAGCCGGGTTGCATCGCGCGCCTCGGCAATCGTCGGCGCGCCGCCCTCATTGACCACGGAAACGCCCCAGCGCGCGCCGGTCCAGCCTTGCAGACGTTGGCTAAGACGTGCCGCAAGATCGGGGGCGGCACCGGCGGCGGGTTCGAACTCGATCCGTCCGGGCGCGTAATGCACCAGTTTCAATCCGCCTTCCACCTCGGTCAGCAGTTTCATGTCACGCTTTTCGCGTATCAATTCAATAACTTGGGCGAAGCTGACCAGCAAGATTTGCGGGGCCGCGGCCAGCGCCGGGGCGGCCTGCATCGTGGCTCCCATCATCGGGCCAGAGGGGGCCATGCGCATCATCGGGCTGTGAACGGTGCCGCCGCCCGCCGGGGCACCGCCTGCAACCGGGGCGCTGGGCAGGGTTTGCAGGCGTTTGATCAGCGATTCGGGGTCGGGCAGATCGGCGACATGGGTGAGGCGGATCAGCGCCATCTCGGCGGCCATCATCGCATTGGGGGCAAGGGCCACTTCCTCCAGCGCTTTCAACAACATCTGCCACATTTTCGACAGCGCCCGGATCGGTAGGCGCGCGGCCATATCAAGGCCCCGCGCGCGCTCATCGGGCGGCGTGGTCGGATCGTCGGCGGCCTCGGGGGTGATCTTTATCACCGAAATCCAATGGGTGATTTCGGCCAGATCGCGCAAAACCGCCATCGGATCGGCGCCGTCGGCATATTGGCCTGAAAGCTCGGTGAGCGCGCCCGCCGCATCGCCCTTCATCACCAGATCGAACAGATCCAGCACGCGGCCCCGGTCGGCAAGGCCCAGCATGGCGCGGATCTGGTCGGCATTGGTTTCGCCTGCACCATTGGAAATCGCCTGATCCAACAGGCTGGTGGCATCGCGGGCCGAGCCTTCGGCGGCGCGGGTGATCAGGGCCAGCGCGCCTTCGGTAATTTTCGCATTTTCCGCAGCGGTAATTTTGCGCAAAAGCGCCATCATCACTTCGGGCTCGATCCGCCGCAGATCAAAGCGCTGACAGCGTGACAGCACCGTGACCGGAACTTTGCGAATCTCGGTGGTGGCGAAGATGAATTTCACATGGGCCGGCGGCTCCTCCAATGTCTTCAAAAGCGCGTTGAAGGCGCCAATCGAAAGCATGTGAACTTCGTCGATGATGTAGATCTTGTAACGGGCCGATGCGGCGCGATAGTGAACGGAATCAATGATTTCGCGAATATTGGCCACGCCGGTCTGGCTGGCGGCATCCATCTCCATCACATCGACATGGCGGCCTTCGGCGATGGCGCGGCAGGGATCACATTTGCCGCAAGGCTCGGTGGTGGGGCCGCCTGTGCCGTCGGGGCCGATGCAGTTCAGGCCCTTGGCGATGATGCGCGCGGTGGTGGTTTTGCCGGTGCCGCGGATGCCGGTCATGATGAAGGCATGGGCGATCCGGTCGGCCGCGAAGGCGTTTTTCAGCGTGCGCACCATCGCCTCTTGGCCGACCAGATCGGCAAAGGTTTCGGGGCGGTATTTGCGGGCAAGAACCTGATAGGCCTGCTCGGGCGCGTCTGACATTTTGCCTCGGGTGGTTAGGATTCGGGCTAAGGTAAGGTCTGCGGCGGGCAACGGCAAGTTCAGCGTTGAGGCTTGCCTTGGGGCCGCTGTTTTGTCGCCGATTTCTTGGTGTGTTTGCCTGCGGCGCGGGTGGCGGCGCGTTCAAGCGCGGTCGAGTTGGTGGCATCCTCGGCCACCAGTTTGCGCCAGCGGATCAGGCGGGCGGGGTCGATCTGGCCCGCCGCTGCGGCCGCCTGCACGGCGCAGCCCGGCTCGTGATCATGGGTGCAATCGCGAAAGCGGCAAGCGCCGCCAATCTCGATCAGATCGGCGTAAAGCACCTCGATGCCGTCGGCCATATCGGTCAGTTGCAACTCGCGCACGCCGGGGGTGTCGATCAGCCAGGCCTGACCGGGGAGCGGAAGCAGGTGGCGGGCGGTGGTGGTGTGGCGGCCCTTGGCGTCATCCTCGCGGATGTCGCCGGTATCCTGGATCGGCGCGCCCAAGGCATTGGCAATGGTGGATTTTCCAACACCGGAGGAGCCGAGCAGGGCGAGGGTTTTGCCCGGTTGCAGCCACAGGGCCAGCCTGTCCGCCACATCGGGGCCCCGCGCGTTCAGCGCCACCACATCCAGCCCGCGCTGCAAGCCTTTGGCGCGGGTGATGTAATCGGCGGGATCGGCAGTATCGGATTTGGTCAGCACGATCACCGGGGGGATGCCCGCAGCGCCCGCGAGGACGAGATAACGCTCCAGCCGGGCCTCGTTGAAATCGGCGTTGCAAGAGGTGACGATCAACAGCGTGTCGATATTGGCGGCGATCAACTGGCGCGCAACACCAGAGCCTGCGGCAAAGCGGTGCAAGAGGCTGTGGCGGTTCAGCACGCGGTGGACACGCAAATCATCGGCCAGCACCCAATCGCCCACGGCCAGATTGCCCATCGGCAGGCTGGGCGGCAGGACCAGCTCGAACCGGCCTTTGGGCGTGATCGCCTCAACCGTGCGGCGATGCACCGAGGCCAGACGGGCGGGGCGCAATTCGGCCTCATCCTCCGCGATCTGGGTGGCGAAATCTGGGGTCCAGCCCATGGCGGCGAGGTCTTGGGCGATCATTCCAGCTCCAGTTTCATGGCGTGACGATAAGCGGGTGGCCGCAGTTGCACAATGGGGCGGGTTGCGTGGGGCGCTGTTTTGCGGCACCTAAAGGGTGCAACTGAAAGAGGTTCCCATGGCCCGTATCGCAATCCTGACCGTATCTGACCGCGCCTCGAAAGGTGAGTATGAGGATAGGGGCGGCCCAGCCTGTGAGGCGTGGTTGCGTAAGGTGATCACTTCCCCGTTTGACGTGGAGCGCCGGATCACCCCCGATGGGCGGGTAGAGGTGGCGGCCGAGATGCGCGATCTGGCCGACAAATGGGGGGCCGATCTGATTTTGGCGACGGGCGGCACCGGGCCAAGCCCGCGCGATCAGACGCCCGAGGCGATGGCGGATGTGATTTCGATGGAGCTGCCCGGCTTTGGCGAGTCGATGCGCGCGGCCAATGCGCGGGTGGTGGCCACCGCGATCCTGTCGCGCCAAACTGCCGGGGTGCGGGGCAAGACGCTGATCATCACGCTGCCCGGCAGCCCGAATGCGATTGCCACCAGCCTTGAGGCGGTGTTTGCGGCGGTGCCCTATTGCCTTGATCTGATCGGGGCTGGGCGGATCGAGACCGATCCGGCGCTGATCAAGGCGCATCGGCCCAAGGTTTAGGCGCCGACATCCTGTTTTGGCAGCAATTGCACGGCATCAATCTGCCAGCCCTCGGGCGTTTCTATCATC
>CBDUEF010000007.1:0-19984 GCA_965366095.1 uncultured Cypionkella sp.
TTCCTGAACAAAGCCGCTTGGCTCGCGATCAAAGACAATCCGCCGCGCGATCTGATGGTGTGCCTGTCGATCGAGGCCCAAGAGGCCGATGCCACTGGCGGCGAGCCGATCTTTCTGCCCGATGGCACCCCTATCGGTCAGGTAAGCACCGGCGCCTATGGTTATTCGGTGGGGGCCTCGCTGGCGCTTGGTTATGTCAAGGCGGCCCATGCAATTGGCGGAACAGAGGTCACAGTTTCCGTATTGGGCAGGCCGCACCGGGCCCGGATTCTAAATGAACCTGCCTTTGATCCAGCAGGTGAGCGGTTGCGGTACTAAGGCGATCATGGGCTTTCAGTGGACAGCAGTTCATCCAAGCCTTGCGACCGCCTCGACCACTCGCTTCACGCTAAAATATACGGCGATCACACCTTGTTAGCCGTCCAGCGCTTTTCGGTTTCGCTACGTTCTATCTGTCTGGTTTTTTCGGACAACAAACCGAACCAACCAATGCAAGGATGTGTTGATGCCGTGTGAATATTTTGCCGAGCTGACAAATCTCAAACCCTATGCCGAAAATTTGATGCCCCCAATTTACAACGCAGAATGTGCCGTGTTCGCAGACGGCAACTTGAGCTTTCATCGCCCGTTCCTCGAATTTCATAGGGTTTGGAATCCGATGGTCGAGTGGCGGCGTGTCAGATTGTAGGACCGCGGCCTGTCGTCGGAGACATCGGCACAGGCCTGATCTCGTGTGCCGCAGCCCGCCTCGCCCAGCAGCAGGCGAAAAAGCATCACGGTTGGCCAGCTGGTCATAGTCATGCGGATCAGGGAAGGTTTGGCTGGCACGCCGCGCAGCCACCACTTGAGCGCGCAAGACTGTCAGCTTGGTATCAAACGCGGCGCGACCTTCAGCGGATGGTTTGCAGGCGCCTTCGGCGACATCGAGCGTTTCGCTTACGGCAGCACAGCTCGCGGATTGCTCGTAGATTTGATGCACAGTGCTGGCACGGATCGTCAAGTTTTTTCAGCTTGGCGATGTTAAAACTGGCGACCAGGTCTGGATTTGCGCAGCTGGCGTAAGTGCGCGCGATTCAATAGTGAGGCGAAGCAGCTTGCGAACGGCTGCAGCGGAAACCTGGGTCGCGATTGGCTCGGCGCGGTCATCGGCGGCAAGGCTGGGCTCATCCAGCGCAACGCAGGCCAACTCATCCGAACACGCTGCCAGCCGATCCAGCCGTCGGGCGATGGCAACCGGCTCACAGCTGTCCAGTGACAGATCCCAAGGCCGCTGGCGATAATTTCCTCAGCGGGCACCATGAAGCTTGGCGCCGCGCGGGGGCGATTGCCATCATCACCCAACGCTTTCCAACTTGTCAAAATTTCGGGCAAGGTGTTCGCGGCGCGCTTTTCCCGAACGAGAGCCATACGCGGGGCCGGCCTATCTTTGGTGTCATGTCTCGGTCGTCCATCGGAATGTCGTTGAGCGTCTGCACCTCTTTGGCCAGAAGGTAAGGTTTGAAAACCCAAGCCGAGCATCTTTCATATAGGTGCCGAAGGCGGAGCCGTTTTCTTCATGATCGCGCAGGAAGGGGAAGACCTGTGCAAATAACTTCTTTTGACAGTAAGGAAGATTTTGGCAGCGAGATAACTGGATGCGGCTCAGAGGCCTTGACCGATTGGCCAAAAAAAATGGATCGCGCTGCCAACGCACGTTTCGGATCGGGACTTCAGTTTCTGAATTTTCCGCCTCAAACACTTCTCTATCAACTTTGGTTGCCGAAAAAGCCGCACCAGAGAAATCAGCGCTTTCATAATATTTGAGCGGTGCGCTACGCCTGTTGACAGCTTGTCTGACCCGGTGTTTCGCCAAGACGCCTCAAACGGTATTCATAATCCCGCCCCACGTGCCAAGTCCCCATTTGAGGAAGTGTTTATGGCAATTTTGGACAAAACCTTGTCATTTGCGGAAAAATTGCCCGCAGATAGTATTATTTGCGCTCCAAATCAAAACCACTGCCCCGGCTCCATCAGGCCCAGATCCATCAACTGCTGGCTGTGCCATTGGAAGGGGATCGAGTTATGCCAGCGGAAATCATGGATATCAAAGCGCGAACCAGCGTTGGACCGGAGTGCCTTGGCCGTGCGAAAACTGGCAATGGCTGTGGTGATATTGTGATGCCATGGGCAAGCAAAAGTATTGTACTCTTCATCTGAAAAGGTGAAGTCAGGGCGCAAGACCAGCCCAGGCTTGGTGCGAAACAGCGCGATCCGGTCGATTTTGCGGCGCAGCAGCGGGATATGTTCCTCAAACCGCCAGCGCAACCCGCCAAAGAAATCAAGCTGGCGCTCTTTGGGATGGTTGTTATTTGCTGCATCGGGCCGCCCCAGCGCGTAATATCCAGACCGGTCCATCATCGCATTGTCCAGCGATACCGCATTCCTGAACTCTGTAAGATCATCGGCGTAAAGATCGACGACATAGCTGAGCAACGCATCGCGGCGCTCTTCATTGTGGAACGCCAGCAACTCGCGGATGTTTCGCGACTCACAAAACGGATGAAACAGGTATTCGGCGTTGTAGCAGTAGTAAAGCCAGATGCCCGGAAGCGCCACATTCACCCGGTTCACGGCCGTGAACAAAGCCTCGTCAGCGTGGATCGCAAAGGTGACGTGATGGATTTGTGCCTCGACTTCGCGGCTCACCGAGATGCCTTGCGGAGCCAGCAAAGCCACATGGGGAAAGCCTGCCTTTATATGGTGCAGCAAAGTGCTTTCCACTTCGACATCATCTTCGGCAAAAACAAGGGCCAGCGGGCCTTTGCCGATCTGTGCCTTAGCGTTGGTCAGAAACTGGTCAAGCGAGGCGTATTGCATGAAGTCTTTCAACGGCGAAACGAACTTTGACAGAATCAGCCAAGGGGCTGCATTTTGCAAGCGCGGAATGTCGAGCCCGCGCGCCCAAGCGGCGCAAATTCGCGCCAATTTCTCGCAGCCCGTGGCAATCTGGGATGACAACACCACAAAGGGGCGGAAAAATGGATCAGGGCGGATGCCTGTGCGGCGCGGTTCGGTTTCAAACCACTGGCCCGCTGCGTGAGGTGGTGTTTTGCCATTGCAGCCAGTGCCGCAAACAAACTGGCCTGTATTTCGCCGCAACCAATGTGGCGAAATCCGCCATCACCATCACCGGCGACGCCTTGCGCTGGTTTCACGCCTCAACTTTCGCCCGTCGCGGCTTTTGCGGCACTTGCGGCTCGGCGCTGTTTTGGGAGCGCGTCGAAGGTGACGCAATCTCGATCATGGCCGGGGCATTTGACGATCCCGCCGTCCTGACGCCGGGCTATCATATCTGCACCCAAGGCCGCGCCGGGTTCTACAGCCTCAACGATGGCCTGCCCCAATATCCAACCACCGCCCCCGGCCTGCCCATCGCGCCCAATCTTCCCAACATCCCCTGAGATTGCACCACCCCGGTTTTTGCCTTATGGGCAAGGCCCAAGCGAGGTGCGACATGGCCGATCCGAAAAAGCTGTTCATCAAGACCTATGGGTGCCAGATGAACGTTTACGACTCTGAGCGTATGGCCGAGGCCATGGGCGCTGAGGGCTATGTGGCGACCGATCAGGCCGACGGTGCCGATATGGTGCTGATCAACACCTGCCACATCCGCGAAAAAGCCGCCGATAAGCTATACTCCGACCTTGGCCGGTTGCGGGTGTTGCAGCGCAGCAATCCGCAGATGAAAATCGGCGTGGCGGGCTGCGTGGCCCAAGCCGAAGGCGCGGAAATCATGCGCCGCACCCCCTTTGTCGATCTGGTGGTCGGCCCGCAATCCTATCACCGCCTGCCCGAGATGGTGCGCTCGGGCGAAAAGCGGGTGGAAACCGATTTTCCGACCGAGGACAAGTTCGACCTTTTGCCCAAGCGCAAGGCCCAGCGTGGCCCTTCGGCATTTCTGACCGTGCAAGAGGGCTGCGATAAATTCTGCGCTTTTTGCGTGGTGCCCTATACGCGCGGGGCCGAGGTCAGCCGCCCGGTGGCGCGGATCATCGACGAGGCCCGCGATCTGGTGGAACGCGGCGTGCGCGACATCACCCTTCTGGGCCAGAATGTGAACGGCTATCACGGCGCGGGACCGCAGGGCGATTACAGCCTTGCAAAACTCTTGCGCGAGATGGCCAAAATCGACGGCTTGCAGCGCCTGCGCTATACCACCAGCCATCCCAACGACATGGATGATGATCTGATCGCCGCACATGGCGATCTGCCGCAGCTGATGCCCTATCTGCATTTGCCGGTGCAATCAGGCTCGAACCGCATCCTGAAGGCGATGAACCGAAAGCACAGTGCCGAGGGTTATCTGCGTCTGATCGAACGGATTCGTGCCGCCCGCCCTGATATTTTGCTGTCATCGGATTTCATCGTCGGCTTTCCGGGCGAAACCGACGCTGATTTTGCTGCCACCCTCGATCTGATCAAGGCCGTGGGCTATGGTGCCGCCTATTCTTTCAAATCCTCCGCCCGCCCCGGCACGCCTGCGGCGGAAAAGCCCAATGTGGCCGATGAAATCGCCGATTCTCGCCTGCATGATCTGCAAAGCCTGATCACTGCCCAGCAACGCGCTTGTCAAGAATCGATGGTGGGGCGCGATGTCGGCGTGCTTTACGACAAGCCCGGTCGCATGGCCGGGCAGATGGTTGGAAAATCCGATCACCTGCATGCTGTGCATGTTGAAGATGCGACTGGAAAGGTCGGCCAAATGGTCCGGGTGAGAATCTCAGCTTCGTCCTCCAACTCTTTGGCAGGCGTCCTGATTTCGTGAATCTTGCCCCCACTGATCACTTGTTTCGTGAACGGAAGCAATGCATGGACAAGTCCGATTTTGATCGCCAACACGCAACAATTAGTCGCGTTCTTCTCGCCAACCCATAGATTTTGCTTTACTTTGAGGCAATCAGGCCGCAAATCTCGATGAACTATTAACGGTTTTGTGATTGATCGAAGGGGAGCTGCGGGAGTGGACCATATGTTCAGGGCAGTGCGAAATATACTCGGGGGTATCGCGTTGGCGATTGGCCTTCTGGGGGCGACGGGGGCCATGGCGCAAACGGCGCCAGAGATCGCGGGCAAGATTCAATGGGGCATGTGGGTCGACGATGACGGCTGTATGCACTGGTGGGCGGATGGCGGGTTGGAAGGCTATATGCTTGACCGCGTGAACCCTAAAACCGGCAAGCCGGTGTGTCTCAAGGTTAATACCTGCATGGTGGCCAATACCGACACTCTGTTTGCAACCGACAGCGCCAAGCTGACGGCGCATGGCCGCAAATATCTGCAAGATTTCTTCCAATCCGCCGGGGCCTTTGGCTATGCCGTTTACGGCCATACCGACAGCCGCGCTTCGGATGAATACAACATCCGCCTGTCGCAGCGTCGCGCCAAGGCCGTGGCCGATGTCGGCCGCTCGGTCGGGGCCGTGGTTGAGAGGGAAATTGGCTATGGCGAGCGCCAGCCGATTGCCACCAATTCCACGGCGGCAGGGATGCAGAAGAATCGTCGTGTTGAAGTCGTGTGCTACAGGTGGTGAAAATGATGAACAAAACTTTCCTTCCCGTGGCATTGCTGCTTGGCGCCACCCTGCTGTCTGGCTGCGAGGTTGGCTACGAGAGCGGGCTGACGCCCTATAAGCAAAGTCCCGATACGGTGATTGCAACGGCCTATGACGGCGGGCGCGATCAGGGTGTGTTGACCAATGGAAATGCGGCAATCGCCTATGATCCCGATGGCTGTCAGGGCTGGATCATGGATGACGGCGTCGAGGGCTACTCGGGCCGCCGCTTTGATCCGGTTTCGGGTCTGCCGATCTGCAACAACCGCTTCCCGCCGGGAACTGTGGTCAAGAACTATCAGACCCAGTCACCCGGCCTGCGTGACTATGTGCCGAGCAACGGCAACAAGTAAATTCGGGACAGTTAAATCTATGTAACAGGCCGCAGCTCTGCGCTGCGGCCTGTTACATTGCGCGAACTGTGGCGCAAAACATGCTAGATGTTGTCAGATTTCGCCCATGGCCCATAATTCTGGGGTAATAGGCATTGTAGCCCTTGCCAGACCCGGTTCGCGGTAGCACATTCAAGCTCTGCGGGGCACGCAAGTGCCTTGAGCATCACAGCAAGGAGACCGCATTGGGCATCAGCGCGCTGACCCCCCCGACCCGCCCCGAGGATGTTGTTGAGATCGCCCTCGAATTTCCCGACAATCGCTTGTTGATCGAGCTCTGCGGTGAATTTGACCGCAACCTTGCGCAGATCGAGCACCAGATGGGTGTGCATTTGTTACGCCGCGGGAACCGGCTGGCGGTGATCGGGGAGCAAGGCGCGCGCGAGCAGGCGGCGGCGGTGTTACGCGGGCTTTATGCACGCCTGGAGGCCGGCCGGTCGGTGGCTGCAGGCGATATTGATGGGGCAATCAGGATGGGCCAACCGATGCCGGATCGGGCGCGGATCGGGGCGGATCAGATCGAGATGTTTCAGGGCGAGCGGATCGAGCTGCGCACCCGCAAAAAGCCGATCGAGCCGAGGACCGAAGCGCAGAAAAACTATGTAAAAAACCTGTTTGCGCATGAATTGGGATTCGGGATTGGTCCGGCGGGCACGGGCAAGACTTACCTGGCGGTGGCCGTCGGGGTGACGATGTTGATCTCGGGGGCGGTGGAGAAAATCATCCTGTCACGCCCTGCGGTGGAGGCGGGCGAGCGTTTGGGCTTTCTTCCCGGCGATATGAAGGAAAAGATCGACCCCTACATGCAGCCGCTTTACGATGCATTGAATGATTTTCTGCCGGCCAAGCAGGTGCAAAAGCTGATGGAGGAAAAGCGCATCGAGATTGCACCATTGGCCTTTATGCGCGGGCGCACTTTGTCGAATGCCTTTGTGGTCTTGGATGAGGCGCAGAATGCGACAACCATGCAAATGAAGATGTTCCTTACCCGTTTGGGCCAAGGCAGCCGGATGGTGATCACCGGCGACCGCACGCAGGTTGATTTGCCGCGCGGCACCGCGAGTGGGCTGTCGGATGCCGAGCGGATATTGGCCGGGGTGAAGGGGGTGAGTTTCAACTATTTCACCTCGAAGGATGTGGTGCGCCACCCGTTGGTTGCGCGGGTGATCGAGGCCTATGAGCTCGATGAGGCCCGTGGTTAGGAAGTGGGCGGCAAGAAGCGGGCGGGCGGTGGCTTGATCTGATTGCGCGCGTGCCGCGCAAGTCTTTTGAGCGCTGACGCGCGGGGAAAGGGGGCTGTCTGCCCCCTTGGCAGATTTGCGAAGGCGCAAATCCGCTGACCCCGAGGATATTTTTGCGATGGGGATGCATGGATTTTTTCCCGCCAATTGCGGTTTGCTTGACCCCGCGCTATGGAACGCCATGAAAACTTCGGTAGATGTGATTTTTGAGGACGCTCGCTGGGAAGCCTTTGGGCTTGAGGCTTTGGCACAGCGGGCGGCTTTTTCGGTATTCGCTGAATTGTCGGTGCCGGGCGATGCAGAAATCTGTGTGATGGGCTGTGACGATGCCCGGATAGCCAGTTTGAACGCTGATTTTCGCGGCAAGCCTGCGGCCACAAATGTTTTGAGTTGGCCGTCGGCTGAACGCGGTAGCAAGGTTGAGGGCGAAGCTCCACGGTTGAATTTGGGGCCGGGTGACGGTTTGGGCGATATTGCACTTGCCTATGAGACCTGTGCCGTTGAAGCGGCAGAGGCAGGCAAGCCGATGACCGATCACGTCAGCCATCTTGTGGTGCATGGGGTTTTGCATTTGCTTGGCTATGATCACATTCGCGAGGGGGATGCCTTGTTGATGGAGGCAACCGAGGTACGGATACTTGCCTCTTTGGGCATTTCTGACCCATATTGAAGGGGCGACCGGTTTTGACGGTTGCAAGGACGGACAAAGGACAGATGGCCAGTAGCAGCGAAGCGGTTTCGGACGGGCAAAGTGATGCAGCGTCTGGTGGGGCGGATCAGGACGACCAAAGCGGTGACGCGCCGCCGCGAGGCTTGATCGGGCGGCTTTGGGACGCGTTTCAAAGCGATCCGGCCGCAGTAAAAGCGACAGACAACCAGCAAGGCGCAGTTGGCGGGGCGGGTTCGGTGCCGGGCCTGAGCAATTTGCGGCGGCTGCGGGTTGATGACGTGGCCATTCCCAAGGTTGAGATCGTGGCGGTTCCGCTGGACATCGGCAAGGATGAATTGGTCGAGGTGTTTCGCCGCCCTGGGGTCAGCCGCTTGCCAGTGTATAAGGGCACGTTGGATCATCCGCAGGGGCTTGTTCTGTTGAAAGATCTGGCGCTGCAACACGGCTTTGGGGCTGCAGGGCGGTTTTCGATGAAAAAGCTGCTTCGGCCGCTGCTTTTTGCACCTCCCTCGATGCCCTCTTCGGTGCTGTTGCAAAAGATGCAGCGCGAACGGGTTCATATGGCTTTGGTGATCGATGAATATGGCGGGGTCGATGGGCTGATCACCATCGAAGATCTGATCGAGACCATTATCGGCGCGATCGACGACGAGCATGACGAGGCCGAGGGGGCCTTGTGGAAGGAAGAGCGGCCTGGTTCATTTATTGCGCAATCCATCGCACCTTTGGACGAGTTCGAGGCCGCAATCGGGATGCGGTTGCGCACCGATGAGGATGATGAGGATATCGACACCCTTGGCGGGTTGATCTTTTTGCGCACCGGTCGGGTTCCGGCGCGGGGCGAGATCGTGCCCCATGAGAGCGGGGCCGAGTTCGAGATCATCGACGCCGACCCGCGCCGGATCAAGCGGTTGCGAGTGCGCTTGCCGGGGATCGGGTCAGCTGTCGAGCCTGTCGCCATAGCCAGCGAAGAGCGGACCGGATAGGATGCTTGCCTGGCCGGGGGCGCGGCTAAGTCTGGCTGCTGTTGGGTTTGGTCTGCTGATGGCTTTGGGTCATGCGCCTTTTGGCGCGTGGTATGTCAGTTTTCCAGCTCTGGCTGGGTTGATCTGGTTGGTCGCACGGACACGGCGGCTGGGCACTTCGCTTTGGTTGGCCTTGTTTGGCGGGGCGGGCTATTTTGGGGCCAGCTTGAACTGGCTGGTCTCGCCCTTTCTGGTCGATGCACCGGTTTACGGCTGGATGGCGCCTTTTGCGCTTCTGGGTATGGCCTTTGGGCTGGCGTTGTTCTGGGCCCTGGCGGCTTGGATTGCGGCCCGCGTTCCGGATCGGGCCATGGGTTTTGCCGTGGCACTGGCGGCGGCAGAGCTGGCGCGCGGCTATGTGTTCACAGGCTTTCCTTGGGCCTCGATCGGGCATATCTGGATCGAAACCCCGGTGGCGCAACTGGCGGCTTTTGCCGGGCCATCGGGGCTGACCTTGCTGACCACCTTGGCGGCAGCTTTGGTCTTGCGGCGGGGCGCGGGCGTGGTGCTGATCGCTGCCGCTTGGGGTTACGGCGTTTGGGTGCTGGCGCAGCCGATGCCAGCCGACCGGGCAGCGGTACTGCGGCTGGTGCAACCCAATGCCGAACAATCGATGAAATGGGATCCTGATCAGGCACAGATATTCATGGACCGGTTGTTGTCCCTGACTGCCGAGAGGCCTGCCCCCGATCTGGTGATCTGGCCCGAAACCGCCCTGCCTTACCTCTTGGACCGGCACCCCGCGATACCGGGGTTTCTGGCGGCAGCGGCGGGAGGCGCGCAGATGGCCTTCGGGATGCAGCGGGTCGACGGTGATCGTGGTTATAACACGCTGGCGGTGATGACAGCGGCGGGCGAAATCACCCAAAGCTATGACAAGCACCATCTGGTGCCCTTTGGCGAATATATCCCCTTTGGCGATCTGGCTTATGACTGGTTCGGCCTGCGGGCCTTTGCGGCGCAGGTCGGCAATGGCTATTCGGCAGGCACGGGGCCAAAGCTGTTGGATTTCGGACCGAAACTGGGGCGGGCCTTGCCGCTGATCTGCTATGAGGCGGTGTTTCCGCAGGATTTGCGCGGCACGGCTCGGCCCGATTGGCTGCTGCAGGTGACGAATGATGCCTGGTTCGGCAGCTTTTCAGGGCCGTTCCAGCATGCCGATCAGGCACGGTTGCGCGCTATTGAGCAAGGCTTGCCGCTGGTGCGGGTGGCCAATACCGGCGTCACGGCGGTCTATGATGCGCGCGGGCGGGTGGTGGCGGCGCTCGATTTTCAGAAAGCGGGCGCGATGACGCTCGCCCTGCCCGGCGCTTTGCCGGCCACGCTTTATTCGAGATGGGGCGAGGGACCGGTGCTGCTGTTGCTGTTGGGGCTCGGTCTGGCGGCGATCCGACGCAGACGGGTGACGGACGCTTGACCTTTGGCTATCCCCCGCCTAGGCAGGCGCATCACCGTCACAACGGCTTCCTGGCGTGACGGGTTAACCCAATGGAGCACTTCCCATGAGCCGCAAGAATTACATTTTCACTTCGGAATCCGTGTCCGAGGGCCATCCCGACAAGCTGTGTGATCGGGTATCAGACGCGATCCTCGATGCGTTTTTGACCAAGGAAGAAAACGCCCGCGTTGCCTGCGAAACCTTTGCCACCACCAACCGCGTGGTTGTGGGCGGCGAGGTTGGGCTGTCGGACAAAAAGCTGCTGAAAGCCACACTGGACGAGGTGGAAGGCATCGTGCGCGCCGCCGTCAAGGACATCGGCTATGAGCAGGACGAGTTTCACTGGAACACTTTGAAAGTGCAGAACTATCTGCACAAACAATCCGCCCATATCGCCCAAGGGGTTGATAAGGACGGCGCGGGCGATCAGGGCATCATGTTCGGCTATGCCTGCCGCGAGACGCCGGAACTGATGCCGGCCCCCATCCAATATTCACACGCCATCCTGCGCCGTCTGGCCGAGGCGCGCAAATCGGGGGCCGAGCCCAGCCTGCGCCCGGATGCGAAATCGCAGCTTTCCCTGCGCTATGAGGATGGCAAGCCGGTTGAGGTGACCTCTATCGTGCTGTCGACCCAGCACGCGCATGAGACGCAAAGCTCGGATGATATCCGTGCGATTGTCGAGCCCTATATCCGCTCGGTGCTGCCCTCGGGCTGGATCACCGAGGCCACCGAATGGTGGGTGAACCCGACCGGGACATTCGTGATCGGCGGCCCCGATGGCGACGCGGGCCTGACCGGGCGCAAGATTATTGTCGATACCTATGGTGGTGCTGCCCCGCATGGCGGCGGCGCGTTTTCGGGCAAGGACCCAACCAAGGTTGACCGCTCCGCCGCCTATGCTGCGCGCTATCTGGCGAAAAACGTGGTGGCGGCCGGTTTAGCGGATCGCTGCACCTTACAGGTGTCTTATGCGATTGGCGTGGCCAAACCCTTGTCGATCTATGTCGATACCCATGGCACGGGCCAGGTTGAGGCCGAGCAGATCGAGCGCGCGGTGGCCGAGTGCATGGACCTGACCCCAAGAGGCATCCGTGAGCATCTGCAACTGACGCGCCCGATCTATGCCCGCACCTCGGCCTATGGCCATTTTGGCCGCGCGCCCGAAGCCGATGGCGGGTTTTCCTGGGAGAAGACCGATTTGATCGAGGCGCTGAAAAAAGCGGTGTAACCGGCAAACAGGGGCGCTCATGCGGGACATCGAGCCCCGCATGAGCGCCTTGCCAGCGCAATCGCGCGCCGGTCGCTTGACCTTGCGGATGGTGTTGCATAAGGCCCCGGGGGAAACCTTGGGGCTTTTGCATGTATGATCCGGTCGAGCGGCGCAATTTTTATGGGCGGGTGCATGGAAAGACCCTGCGCGCGAGTCAGAAAGGGTATTTGGCCGAGGATCTGGCGGGGTTGAGTTTGGCCGGTGTTGCACGCGAAGAGAACCCGTCGCGCGCGCCGATTGATCTGTCGCGCTTTGGTGATGCGCCGTTGTGGCTGGAGATCGGCTTTGGCGGCGGCGAGCATCTTGTGCATATGGCGCAGCGTAATCCGCAGGTTGGTTTGATTGGCTGTGAACCCTTTGTAAATGGGATCGCAATGTTGCTGGGCAAGATCCGGACCGCCGGAGTTGAGAATTTGGCGCTGCACCCCGGCGATGTGCGCGATTTGTTTGATGTCTTGCCCAAGGGTTTGATCCAAAAGGCGTTTTTGAACTACCCAGACCCTTGGCCGAAAGCACGTCATCATCGCAGGCGCTTTGTAACACCTGGGTATTTGGGCGCTTTGGCCCGTGTGATGGCACCGGGTGCCGAATTTCGGGTGGCCACTGATATTGCCGATTACGTACGTCAGACCCTGGAAGAAGTGCCGCAGGCAGGATTTGAGCTGATATCCGAGGGTGCCGAGCCTTGGTCGGATTGGTTTTCCACCCGCTATGAGCAAAAGGCCCTGCGCGAGGGGCGGCCGCCGCATTACCTGACCTGGCGCCGGTTGGGCGGGCAGGTTTGAGTATTTGGGCAAAGTGCAAGCCGGAGGCGCGGTCTTGTGCTGGCAGGTGGGGAGCACTTGGGGTATCAGGGGCGAAATTGCTGTAAGGGAAGTTGCGATGTCTGGCCATGGAACTGCGGAACCGATGACGGCTGCCAAATCGGGGGCGCTGACGGGCACTGCTTGCGTGCCAGGGGATAAATCCATCAGTCATCGCGCGTTGATCTTTGGCGCGATGGCGGTGGGCGAGACGCGGATTTCGGGGTTGCTGGAGGGGCAGGATGTGCTGGACACCGCACGCGCCATGCAAGCCTTTGGGGCGAGCGTGACGCAGCATGGGGCGGGCAGTTGGTCGGTTCAGGGTGTCGGCGTGGGTGGATTTCAAGAGCCTGCCGATGTAATTGATTGCGGCAACTCGGGCACTGGCGTGCGGCTGATCATGGGCACGATGGCCACAACACCGATGACGGTGACCTTTACCGGCGACGCCAGCCTGCGCAAGCGGCCGATGGGGCGAGTGACCGATCCTTTGTCCCTTTTTGGAACCCATGCTTACGGGCGCAAAGGCGGGCGTTTGCCGATGACGGTGGTGGGTGCGGCCCATCCGGTGCCGGTGCGCTATGCTTTGCCGGTGGCCTCGGCACAGGTAAAATCGGCGATCCTTCTGGCCGGGTTGAACGCGCCGGGTGAGACGGTGGTGATCGAAAAAGAACCCACGCGCGATCATTCGGAACGGATGCTGTTGGGGTTTGGTGCGAAGTTGCATGTTGAGCAGTCCCGCGAGGGCAACGTGATCACCTTGCAAGGCCAGCCCGAATTGTGGCCCCAAAGCGTGGCGGTGCCGCGCGATCCTTCATCTGCTGCCTTTCCGGTTTGTGCGGCCCTGATCGTTGAGGGTTCGGACATCCTGGTTCCAGGCGTCAGCCAGAACCTTACCCGCAACGGGCTTTATATCACTTTGGTCGAGATGGGTGCGAATATCGAGTTTCAAAACCCCCGCACCGAAGGCGGCGAGCCTGTGGCAGACCTTCGTGTGCGGTTTTCCGGCGATATGCAGGGCATCGAGGTGCCACCGGGGCGCGCGCCAAGCATGATTGACGAATATCCCATTCTGTCAGTTGTGGCCGCCTTTGCCTCGGGCAAAACCGTGATGCGCGGGGTCAAGGAATTGCGCGTAAAGGAGTCTGATCGGATTGATGCGATGGCGCGCGGCCTTGAGGCCTGCGGCGTGCGGATTGAGGAGGATGAGGACACGTTGATCGTGCATGGCATGGATGAGGTGCCGGGCGGTGCCACTTGCGCGACCCATCTTGATCATCGGATTGCAATGTCATTCCTTGTGCTGGGAATGGCCGCGAAAGCGCCCGTCGCTGTCGATGATGCCTCGCCGATTTTGACATCCTTCCCGATCTTCGAACCTTTGATGACCGACTTGGGTGCCAACTTGCGCCGGGGTGGTCTGGACAAACGGCCCGCGTCAAAACTCTGACGAGGGCGAAAAATGCGGTGCTTTTGGGGAGGGCGATCGTCCCCGGCCATAAGGCGGCACCGCGGCGAGAAAAGCAGCGAAAGGGCTGAGCCATGCAAACCTATTACGCGGCCGTTGAGGCCTTTGATCCGAACGGCCAAGCGGCCATGCCCGAAGGCGCGACCTATGGCGGCGAGGCGCGTTTCTTTGTGTTGCAGGCCGAAGATCTGGGCGATGCTCTGGCGACTTTGACTAATTCGATGGCGGTGAACGGCTTGCGATTGGACCGGGTGTTGCATGCGGGCTCGGTTGAAGAGTTTGACGACGAGATGTTGCCCTTCGAGGTGGATATCGACGAGATGAACGAGGCCGCAAACCAAAGCGGTGAGATTTGCGTCAGCGAGGGCCACCCGTTCGAACCAGATGAGACCGATGGCACGGGTTCGGGCGTTTTTGCCTGCTGCATCGATGCTTTCGACAGCGAATGGGCCGAGGAAGAGCCCGAGGCCTATTCCGGGCATTATCAGCTTGTGGTGATCAAGGCGGCCACAGCCGCCGAGGCCCTGCAGATGCTGGTCGAGGAATTCGGCGCCGAAGACATCGTGCTGTTGTCGATCGAAGGTCTTGTCAATGCCGAGGCCTTCCCCTTCGATGGCTATGAGTTCGAGTTTGAAGAAGAGGACGCGGTGGGGGAGGTGCTGGAACAAGGCGGCATGATCGTGTCAAACGCCTATGCCTATGGGCCCGAAGAGGCGCCGAAACTTGACAGCTAGGCCAAAGGCCGCTCGCCGATGCGCTGGATGACCATGATCAGATAGCCATCGGGGTCTTGCACCAGAAATTCGCGTTGCCCGCCCAAGCGGTCGCCCCAATCGCGCCATTTCTCGCGCGGGGGCACATAAAACGGCAGTTTGGCCTGCTCCACTGCGCGGGCCAAAGCATCCACATCGGCGACATAGATCTGGATCACCGCCCCGCGCCCGAACGGCGCCTCCATGGGGCCGGTCTCCCAAAAACCATCGCGCTCATAAATCATGATCTGCGCGCCCTCGGGCCGCGTTAGACAGGCCAGCTTTTGCGCTGGCCGGGTGAAGGCCACTTCAAACCCCATCGGGCCGGTCCAAAAAGCCAGGCTGCGGGCAAAATCACCCACCATCATCTCGGCCATCAAATTGGCCCAGTGTTTCGGAGGTGATCCGGTGCCCATCGGCTTTCCTTTGTTTGACTGCGGCCTCAGGCTAGGCCACAAGGGCAGCCAAGGCAAAGGCTTTGCAGGCATTCACCCAATGACAGTGATTTTCACAGTGGCCATCGACGGGCCGGCAGCGGCAGGCAAGGGCACAATAAGCCGGCAAGTGGCGCAGCATTTCGGGCTGGCGCATCTTGATACCGGGCTGCTTTACCGGGCCGTTGGCGCGATGGGCGGTGATCCGGTCAGGGCCGCACAGCAATTGACAGCGCAGGATTTGCAGCGCGACGATCTGCGAAGCATGGCGGCGGGGCAAGCCGCCAGCCGGGTGGCCGCGATCCCCGAGGTGCGCGCCGCATTGGTTGATTTTCAGCGCCGTTTTGCCCGGCGCGAGGGCGGTGCCGTGCTGGACGGGCGCGATATCGGCACCGTGATCTGCCCAAAGGCCGAGGTGAAGCTCTATATCACCGCCAGCGCGGAAACCCGCGCGCATCGGCGCTGGCTTGAGGTCGGCGGCGATGAAGCGCAGGTCTTGGCCGAGGTGATCGAGCGCGACGCCCGCGATATGGGCCGCGCCGAGGCGCCACTGCGGGCGGCAAGCGATGCGCAGGTGATCGACACCACCGACCTTAGCATCGCGGCAGCCGTTGAAACCGCAATTCAACTGATTTCCCATGTATTTCCGGGGTCGCAATGACACCCGCCCGTGTGGTTTTTCACCTTGATCCGAAATTCTTTGATCGCTTTCACGAAGCCAAGCATCTGGCGCTTTACCCAAGGATCGCGGAAATCATCGCCCGGCGCGGCGGTGAGATCAGTCTTGCGCGCAGGCCCGCAGGGCCGCTCACTCCAAAGGCGGCCAAGGGTGACGGCGATCTGCATATCGTTGAAAGCGGCGCATCGCGGGGTGTGGGTTATTTGAATGCGGCGCTGTGCTATCTGCCGGGGTTCTGGCATCTGGATCCAAAAGGCGTGCTGGCCGACAGCTCGATTGCAGCGCAAGACTATGACCCGGCAGGGGTGGATTCTGACGCCGCCGCCGCATTCTACGCCGATCTGCAAACCCGCTTTGCCGTGGCCCGCCAATCCCGCTATCGGCAGGCAAAGGCGCGGGCCGATCTTCCGGCCGGGGCGGTGGTTGTGTTCTTGCAAGGCCCCCTGCCCCAGCGCCGCGATCAGGCGCATATGAGCTATGCAGACATGCTGCGCGCAGCGGCACTGGCCGCAAACGGTCGGCCCGTGCTGGCCAAGCCGCATCCGCTCAAGGTGGAGATGGGCTTGCAAACCATCACCGACATCCGCGCCGAAGGGTTTGATATCCTGACCAGTGACGCCAATGTGCATGATCTTTTGGCCGCCGCTGCAGTGACGGTTTCGGTCAATTCGGCGGCATCGTTTGAGGGGTTCTTGCAGGGGAAACCCGCCATTCTGTGCGGGCGCGCTGATTTTGCCAATATGGCCGAAACGGTCACCGTCCCGGCTGATTTTCCCGCAGCCATGGCCCGCGCTCTGGCAACCCCGCGCGATTACGCCCCATGGTTTCAATGGTATTTTGCCGAGCGCTGCCTTGCGCTGGATGCGCCCGATTTCGAGCACCGGCTGCTGGCGATCTTCAAGACGGCAGGCTTTGACGCCGAAAAACTTGGCCTGCGTTAGCGCAAAATGGGGAATACGCTGCGCACTCTGTCATCGCGCAGGATCAAACCGCCCCACATCAGCACTCCAAGATAGATCCCGAACAGGGTGTGTGACGCCAAAGGTGAGCCCGCCCGCAGCTGGGTGGCAATCGCCCCGCCAAGGATCGACATCATCAGCACCGCCCCCAGAACAGCTGTCGGCGGAAACAGGTATAACAGAGTGCAGATCAGCTCCAGCACCCCAATCAACAGAATCGGCGCATCGGGCCAACCCAGATCGGCCATGGTTTGCGCAGCAATTGGCATTCCCAACAGCTTGGGGGCCACCGAGGCTCCCAGCATGAACACCCCAAAAAGGATTGAAAGCGCCCAGCCGAGCCAAACCAGATAGGTTTCAGACATGGTTCCCTCCCGATTACCGGCGCAAGCCTAGCACAGACCGGAAACCTCGCAAGCGGCCTTGCAATGCCGGCGCCATGCGACTAGGAACGCGCGAAAGACGGGTCGGGCCAGTGCCACGGCCCTGTCTTGCAATTTGAGCAAGACCGGCGGAGCCAACCGCATGGCCAGTGACATGAATGAAAAGGACCAAACTGAATGAACTCGAAAGCTATGGAAGAATTTGAAGCCCTCTTGAAAGAGAGCTTCGAGATTGACACCCCCGAAGAGGGAACGGTTGTCAAAGGCAAGGTTATCGCGATTGAAGCGGGCCAGGCCATCATCGACGTCGGCTACAAGATGGAAGGCCGCATCGACCTTAAAGAATTCGCAAACCCCGGCGAAGAGGCCAATATCAACGTCGGCGACACTGTTGAAGTGTATCTGGACCGCGTTGAGAATGCCCGTGGCGAAGCGCAAATTTCGCGCGAAAAAGCCCGTCGTGAGGAAGCATGGGATCGGCTTGAGAAAGCCTATGCCTCGGAAACCCGCGTTGATGGCGCGATCTTTGGCCGCGTCAAAGGCGGCTTTACCGTTGATCTGGGCGGCGCTGTTGCCTTCCTTCCGGGAAGCCAAGTGGACGTGCGCCCCGTGCGTGATGCGGGCCCGCTGATGGGTATGAAGCAGCCGTTCCAGATCCTGAAAATGGATCGTCGTCGTGGCAATATCGTGGTGTCGCGTCGTGCGATCCTTGAAGAAAGCCGCGCCGAGCAGCGCGCCGAAGTTATCGGCAACCTGACCGAGGGCCAAACTGTTGACGGCGTTGTGAAAAACATCACCGAATACGGTGCGTTCGTTGACTTGGGCGGCGTAGACGGCCTCTTGCACGTCACCGACATGGCTTGGCGTCGCGTGAACCACCCGTCGGAAATTCTTGCCATCGGCGAGACCGTCAAGGTTCAAGTCATCAAGATCAACAAAGACACCCACCGCATCAGCCTTGGCATGAAGCAGTTGCAGTCGGACCCATGGGATGCAGTTGAAAAACTCTATGCCCTCGGCACCGTGCATAAGGGCCGTGTCACCAACATCACCGATTACGGCGCCTTTGTGGAGCTGGAAGCTGGCGTTGAAGGCCTCGTTCACGTCTCGGAAATGTCTTGGACCAAGAAGAACGTCCACCCCGGCAAGATCGTCTCCACCTCGCAAGAGGTTGAGGTCATGGTGCTGGAAATCGACAGCGCCAAGCGCCGCGTTTCCTTGGGCCTTAAGCAGACCCAGCGCAATCCGTGGGAAGTGTTCGCGGAAACCCATCCGATCGGCACCAATATCGAAGGCGAAGTCAAGAACATCACCGAATTCGGTCTGTTCGTTGGCCTTGATAACGACATCGACGGCATGGTTCACCTGTCGGATCTGTCCTGGGATACCCGCGGCGAAGAGGCGATCCAGAACTACCGCAAAGGCGACACGGTTACGGCCGCTGTCACCGAAGTGGATGTCGAGAAAGAGCGTATCTCGCTCTCGATCAAAGCCTTGGGCGAAGACAGCTTCTCGGATGCTGTTGATGGCGTCAAACGCGGTGCTGTGATCACCGTGGCCATCACCGCCATCGAAGAGGGTGGTGTCGAGGTTGAATACAACGGCGCGAAATCCTTCATCCGTCGTTCCGATCTGTCGCGTGACCGTGCCGACCAGCGCCCCGAGCGCTTCCAGGTTGGTGACAAGGTTGACGTGCGCGTGACCAACATTGATCCGAAAACCCGCAAATTGGGGCTTTCGATCAAGGCACGCGAGATCGCCGAAGAGAAAGATGCCGTCGAACAATATGGCTCTTCCGATTCGGGCGCGAGCCTTGGCGACATTCTTGGCGCCGCCTTGAAGGGCGACAAGAACTGATCTGACCGTTTACGGTCGCTTAAAAGGCCCCTCCAACAGGCGGGGCCTTTTGATTTGGCAGGGTTGCGTGCATTTTCGTTTGTGCCAAGCCTTTCTTTTTGCCTATAGTCCCACAGGACAAACATCGTGGCTTTGAACGGACCGATACAGGTCTGCGACCACAGGGGGGAAAACCAGTATGATCCGTTCGGAACTGATCCAGAAGATCGCGGATGAAAATCCCAATTTGACGCAGCGCCATGTCGAGCGCATCGTCAACACGGTGTTCGAAGAGATCATCGAGGCTTTGGCAAAGGGCGATCGGGTCGAATTGCGCGGCTTTGGGGCTTTCTCGGTCAAGGCCCGCGATGCTCGGGTTGGTCGTAACCCTCGCACGGGCGAGTCGGTTGCCGTTGAAAACAAGAAAGTGCCGTTTTTCAAAACCGGCAAACTCTTGCGGGATCGGTTGAACGGCAAATAGGCCGCATTGCACCTTGCCGCCACAGGACCGATACTGCAGTGGCGAGACAATAGGTGAGGGCGGGCCATGATGCGATATATTCGATTCGTGCTGATTGCGATCTTTGGGATCGCATTGCTGACTGTTGCGATGGCCAATCGCACCCCTGTCACGGTGAACTTCCTGCCCCCCGATCTCGCAGCCTTTTCTGGGCTGAACTGGGCGATAGAATTGCCGCTGTTTCTGGTGATCTTTGGTGGGCTGGCGGCCGGGCTTTTGGTCGGCTTTGTCTGGGAATGGCTGCGCGAACACAAACACCGCCGGGTTGCCAGCACCAAGACCCGCGAAGTCACGAAGCTGGAACGTGAGTTGGCCAATATGCGCGACGCGAATTCCGTGCCGCAAGACGACGTGTTGGCGCTGTTGGACGCCCCAAAGTCGCGCTGATGTCAGATATTCGCGTCAAAATTTGCGGGCTGCGGACCGTTGCCGATGTCGAGGCCGTGGCTGTGGCGGGGGCCGCCCCTAATGGGCCGGGGGTTTTTTCCCACAAACCGCCAAAACTAACCCCCGCCTGCGCG